>DASYFZ010000720.1:0-2420 GCA_036000295.1 Solirubrobacteraceae bacterium | reverse complement strand
GGTGGCGCTTGCTGCCGACAGCGCGATGATCAACGGCGGCGTCGGGCTGACAGCCAGCCGCGGCGCCCTGACCGTGCTCGCGTGCATCCTGCTTGCGATCGGCGGCGCGCTCGCTGCCCGGATCGGTGCCACGGCCTCGGTTTGGCGAGCTTCGGTCAGCGAGCAGCGGCGCAGTGTGCGCCGCGAGCGCGCGCCCCTGTGGCAGCGGCTGTACCTCGACCTGGTCGCGCTCGCTCTCAGTGGGCTGATCTACTGGCTGACGGCCAGCACCGGCTTCTCGGCTGTCGTCAACCCAGACTCCAACCCGACCCTGTCGCTGTCGGTGTACATGTTCTTCGCGCCGGCGCTCTTGTGGATCGGCGCGACGCTGTTGCTCGTGCGTCTGCGCGGGCGGCTGCTGGCCCGGATGACCGGCCGAGCCGCCGGCGCTCGAGCGCACACCCCGCGAGGCTTCGTCCTGGCGAGCGCGGGGCGGCGGGGCGCCGCGATCAATCGCGGCCTGATCGTCGTCGGCCTGCTCCTCGCGTTCGGCGTCAACCTCGGCATCTTCACCGCCACCTACGACCGCCAGGCGAACGTCGACGCCGAGCTGACGCTCGGGGCCGATGTGGTCGCGGCCGCACCGCCCGGCGTCACCGCGTCGCACAACCTTCCTGCCCGGATCGCTGCCGTTCCCGGCGTCGCGGCGACCAGCCCCGTCGACCACTCCTACGCCTACATCGGCCCCGACCTGCAAGACACGTTCGGCGTCGACACAAACACGCTGGCGCGCGCCACCGCGCTGCGCGACTCCTACTTCCTTGGGGCAGGCGCCACACAGACGATCGCGCGTCTGGCTCATCGGCCCGACGGCATCCTCGTCTCCAAGGAGACGATCGCCGACTACCAGTTGCGGATCGGCGACTTGCTCAACCTGCGCGTGCTCGACCACGCCACCGGCCGTTTTCGCACCGTGCCGTTCCACGTTGCCGGGATCGTCCAGGAGTTCCCGTCGGCCCCGCGCGACTCGTTCATGGTCGCCAACCTGGCTTACCTCCAGGCGGTCGATCACGCCGGCGGGCCTAACGTCGTGTTCGCGCGCAGCTCGAGCCCGGCCGCTACCGCCCGGCGGGTCGCCACGGCGACCCGCGCCGACGGGACGATCGTCAGGAGCATTGACCAGCAGACCCAGCAGACGGTCAGCTCGATCACGACCGTCGACCTGCGCGGGATCAGCCGGATCGAGGAGGCGTTCACGATCGCGCTCGCCGCTGCAGCGATGGCACTGTTCGTCTCACTGACGGTGATCGAGCGCCGCCACGAATTCGCCACGATGGCCGCGCTCGGCGCTGACCTGCGCGCGATCGGCGCATTCGTGTGGACCGAGGCCGCGCTCGTGCTCGGCGCCGCACTGCTGCTGGCGGTCGTGCTCGGCACGCTGCTCGCGCTGATGCTCGTGGCGATGCTCCAACACGTGTTCGACCCGCCGCCCGACGCGCTCACGGTGCCGTGGGGCTACCTAATAGGCCTCGTCGGCGCTGCGATCGCGACCGGCGCTGCAGCCGTCGCGATCATCTCGACGCGGCTGCGCCGGCTTCCCCTCGGACGCCTGTTGCGCGAACAGTGACGGTCGCGGTCGTGTTGGCGCACTCGGCCTCGATCACGGCTGCCCTGACCGACTTCGCGGTACGCGTCGTCGGCGACCTGGGGCTCGCTGGTGTGTTCGTGCTGATGCTGCTGGACGGCTGCTGCATCCCGATCCCGTCCGAGGCGACGTTGCTATTCGCGGGCTTCGGGGTTTCGCAGGGCCGCTACGGACTGCTGGCGGTCGTAGTCGTCGGGACGCTGGGAAACGTCGTCGGCTCACAGCTCGCCTACGCGCTCGGGCGCTGGGGACGCTCTGGCCCGTTCGCCCCCGGCGGTCACGGCTGGCACGCCGCGGCGCTTGCGCGCTCGCAACACTGGTTTGACCGCTACGGCCGCGCCTCGGTCTTCTTCGGGCGCCTGCTGCCACTCGTGCGCACGTTCATCTCGCTGCCAGCCGGCATTGCGCGCATGCCGTTCGGGACGTTCACGGTGCTCACGGTCCTCGGATGCCTTCCATGGGTGCTCGCACTCGCGCTGCTCGGTGACGCGGTCGGGCAAAACTGGAAGCAGTGGAAGGACCACCTCTCCTATGTGGACTACGCCGTCGTCGCCATCGCGGTCAGCGCCGTCATCGCCTGGCTCATCCTCCGCGCCCGCCGCGCCACCGCGCCGGAGGCCGGCGAATAGCACGGCGGTGTGTCAGGCGAGTGCGTGGTTGATGCGAGCCTGCCAGTCGGCAGCGAGCTTGACGGCCCCGTCGGCACGGCCGCTCGCGATGCAGTCGGTCAGGCTTTGATCTCGTTATGAACCCGAGCGACCATCGGCTCGTTGAGCTCGATCCCGGCTGCGGTGAG
>DASYFZ010000661.1:0-2831 GCA_036000295.1 Solirubrobacteraceae bacterium | reverse complement strand
CCTTACGCCCGGTTGTGGAGCACCCAGGACCAGAACTATGATCGGCGTCGTGCCGCGGACAGTGGCAGCCGTGTTGGGGGTGGCGACGTGCGTAGCCGGGATCGGGTTGGTCTGGGGGCCCGGCGCTGAGGCGTTCACCGGGACCCCCGCTGCACTGACGCTGGTGCACCGCATCGAGGCGCAAACGGCCCGGTTCCAGGCGGCTCGCGACACACCCACCGGGTGGGTGGCCTACTGCCCCGAGGTCCCGCTGGGGTGGATCAACGCGCCGATCTCCGGCTGTCGTGAACACGCCCGCGTGACCGAGGAGATCGATCTTTCCCATGGCCGCGTGGTGCGTTACGTCGGCGAGGTCAGGGCACGATCGGAGGCTACGATTCAATCGGTGGGCAGCCCGCGCGGTTGGTTTCAGCTCGACCAGGGCCTGTACTGCTGGCTGCAGTTCCCGATGCCGTTCGTCAAGCAGACGCTGGTCGGCTACCCGTTCCCGGGTGAACGGGTCAGGATCATCAGTCAGTCGAGCACGCAGGTCGTGATCGGGGCGGTCGCCCCTCGCTTTCAGTATCACGAGCTCGACTACGTCAACCCCGCCACCGATCTGATCTATCGCGTCGACGAGTTCAATTCATTCGGTCACAAGAGCTACCGCGAGACCGATCATCTGACTTACCTCTCGCACCGGTCGCGCACCCCTGCGACCACGCCGATCTGCGCGTAGCCAGTTACACCGCGAGCGGCTCGTGCACCGGCGCCGGCCTGCCGATGTGAAACCCCTGTGCGAAGTCGACGCCGTACGTACGCAGCATCTGGATCGTCTCGTCGTCGGCGACTGACTCGGCGATCGTCTGGATGCCGAGGCCGTGCGCGACGCCGACGATCGCCCGCACCATGTGCTCGTCGACCGGGTTGCGCGGCAGGTTGTGGATGAACTCGCCGTCGAGCTTGACGTAGCGGACCGGCAGGTGCTTGAGGTAGTAGAACGACCCGAAGCCCGTGCCGAAGTCGTCGAGTGCGAGGCTGCAGCCGAGGTTTGTCAGGCCCTGTGCGAAGCGGGTCGCCTCGGTCATGTTGGCGATCGCCGCCGTCTCGGTGATCTCGAAGATCAGGTTGGACGGATCGACCGCGGCGTTGTCGAGCTCGCGCTCGATCATCGACAACAGCTCGGGGTCGCCGACCACCGACTCGCCCGACAGGTTGACGCCCAGCCGCGGCGCCCGCCCGGGCGTGGCGCCGGCGATCATCCTGATCGCCTCCTGCACGACCCAGCGGTCGATCGCGTGGATCAGCCCGAACCGCTCGGCGGCGGGCAGGAACGCGCCGGGCGCAATCAGTTTGCCGCGGTCGCCGCGCATCCGTAGCAGCAGCTCGCCATGACGGACCTTGCCGCTTGCCAGCTCGAGGATCGGCTGCAGGTGCAGCACGAAGCGGTCGCGTTCGAGCGCGTCCTGGATGCGCTGCGACCAGGTCAGCTTCGCCATCGCCCGGGCCTTGCGGGCCTCGTCGGGGGTGTAGACGACGACGCGGTCACGGCCGGCGGCCTTGGCGGCGTACATCGCCAGGTCGGCGTTGACGAGCACCTCGCTGGCGGTCACGTCGTCTGACTGGAACGCCGTGACCCCGATGCTCGCCGTGATCCGAAACGGCATCCCGCCGTACATCGCCGGGCGCGCGCGAATCGTGCCGAGCAGGTCGTCCGCCGCGGCGCGCGCCTCCTCGATTCCGACCGCCGTGACGAGCACGCCGAACTCGTCTCCGCCCAGGCGGGCAACTACGTCCGTGGACCGGAAGCGGCTGGAAAGTGCGTCCGCAACCTCGGTCAGTACCGCGTCGCCGGCGGCGTGTCCGGCCGAGTCGTTGATCGCCTTGAAGTTGTCGATGTCGACGCTGAGGACGGCGCTGTGTGAGTGGTAGCGCCCGGCCTTGGCCAGCTCACGCTTGAGCTCCTGATCGAAGCGGCGCCGATTGACCAGACCGGTGAGCTGGTCGTGCTCGGCGAGGTGGCGCAAGCGATCCTCGTCGCGCTTTTGCTCGGTGACGTCGCGCGCCATCACGGCGACGGACACGATCTCGTCGTCGGCGTCGCGCACCGGCGAGATCGTCAGCGACACCGTGATCGTGCTGCCGTCCTTTCGCACCCTTTCTACCTCGAGCTGGTCGACGGGCTCGCCGGCGAACACACGCCGCAGGACCTCGGCCTGCTCGCCCTTGCGGTCGGGCGGCTCGATCATCGACACGGCGCAGCCGATCGCCTCCTCGGCGGTGTAGCCGTACAGCCGCTCGGCGGCCCGATTCCAGCTGGTTATCGCCGCATCGGGCGAAGTGGTGACGATCGCGTCGTCGGAGGAGTCGACCACGTAGCTGAGGAGCTCGCGCGTCGCGCCCTCGGTCCCGCGGAGCCTCGAGGTGCGCTCTCGTTCCAGGTGCTCGCCGATTTGCCGGCCGATCAGCGTCAGCAGCCGTTCGAGTCGTTCGTCGAGGTCGCGGTCCTCGGCACCGATCAGCTCGAGCGAGCCCAAGGCTCCATGAGGGCCTTCGATCGGGAATACGAACCCGCCCCGTTGCGACCCGACTCGGCTAGCTCGCGTTGTCCACTGGCTTACGCGCCGTAGTCCGTCGCCGTCGACCTGCCACAAGGTCGCGGCATCGAATCCGAGCGCCGACCCGAGTGCCTCGAGAACGCGCGGGATCGCCTCTGCGGTGGAGTCGCAGCGCGCAAGCGTGTCTGCGACCTCCCACTGGAGGTCGAGCCACGGGCCCTCCCGGTCGCGGTTCGTTGACGAAGACATCTGTTGAGACGCGCGTCAACTTGTTGCCACCCTGCATGGCACGCG
>DASYFZ010000530.1:0-1754 GCA_036000295.1 Solirubrobacteraceae bacterium | reverse complement strand
CTGGTTCCGCCGCGACGCCGAGGGCAACTTCACCTGGCCGGGCTTCGGCGAGAACATCCGGGTGCTGAAGTGGGCACTCGAGCGCATCGAGGGCAAGGCCGCCGCGCAGGACACGCCGATCGGGCGCGTGCCGACGGCGGAAGCCCTCGACACCGACGGGCTGGACATGTCCGACGACGCCCTGGCGAACGCGCTGACGGTGAACGTGGACGAGTGGCGCGCCGAGCTGCCGCTCATCGAGGAGTGGTTCGACAAGATCGGCGCCTCGCTGCCGACGTCGATGCGCGACGAGTTGGACGCCCTGAAGCTGCGGCTCGAGGCCTGAGCTGTTCGTTCGTGGCGGCCGCCCGGGAACGGGTGGCCGCCACCGGCATGTCTAGACCGACCAGAGCGGGTCGTCGCCGATCTCGCCGAGTACGCCCGGTGCCCCGATCCCGGCCAACGCGGCGAGCGCGTGGGCCAGGGCGACCTCGGCCGGATGCACCGGCTCGGCGGTCACCCACACGATGAGCTGATCGCCCTTCTTCGGACGGGTGAGTTCGGCCAGCAACCGCCCGTCGCGCCACAGCTGCGAGGACCGCGTCTCGGTCGGGCGCAGCTCGTAGCCGATGCCGCCGGCGATCGCATGTGCCGTCTTCGCCTTGCGCCGCAGGCCGTCCGGGACGACGAGCTCGACGGTCGATCCGCTGATCGTCGCCACGTCCCGGTCGTCCTCGAACCGGATGACCACGTCGGGGATCCCCCGGCCCTGCACCACCATCCCGGACTCGGTGCGCTCCGAGGTGATCGGGCCGTGCACCGCATCGACCACCATCCCGGGATGCCCGCGCGTGGGCGTGTACTTCGTGTTCTCCTGGTAGGTCTTCGCCGCGAGCTTGGCGCGGTCCACGATCCGCTTGAGTCCGGGCATGTCAGAACCGCTCTCCTCGTAGCTGAAGCAGGGTGAGTGCGGCGAGCCCGTTCGAGTCGCGGAACTCCCCGTCGATGATCATGCCGCGCAACTGCAGCCCCCTCACGCCGGCGCGGCGTGCCACGTACTACGCAGCGCGTCGGCCGAGCGCGAGTGATGCTGCTCGGTAGTGACGTCGGCGAAGTACCGTGACACGGCGGCCAGGCCCTCGTGGGCCAGCACCTGGCCGTGCCGGTCGGCCAGGCCGAGAGCAAGATCGAGAGCCTCGGCGTGGCACGCGCGCGCCTCGTCCGGACGATCGTGGGACAGCCGCGCCGCGCCGAGGCTGGTGAGGATCTCGATCTGCATCTCGGGATTGCCGAGCTCGCGCGCGATGGCCAGGGCCGCTTCGTGTTGCGCGCACGCGGCCGCGTGGTCGCCGGCCGCCCGGCTGAGGCGGCCGAGCTGGGTCAACGCGTCGCTCTCGCCCGGCCGTTGCCCTGTGCGCCTGGCGATGTCGAGGTGTGACTTGGCCAGGGCACGCGCTGCCGCCAGGTCGCCCTGCTGCTCGAGGAAGTACGCGAGGTTGCCGGTGACCTGGCCCTCCTGCGTCAGGTCACCGGCCAGCTGCGCCAGTCGCAGTGACTGCCGCATCAGTTCCTGTGCGTCGGGTTCGCGGCCCTGCCGGACCCTCAGCCACCCCAGGCTGTTCAGGACGCGGCTCTGCAACAGGGTGTCGCCCAGTTGCGCGCCGAGCGCCGCCGCGCGTTCCAGCGCGTGCGTCGCGTCCCGGCAGTTTCCCCGCATGCCGAGCAGCACGCCCAGGTTCAGAAGTGCGCGCGCCTCGTCTGTCGGCGCGTCGTGC
>DASYFZ010000449.1:0-5000 GCA_036000295.1 Solirubrobacteraceae bacterium | reverse complement strand
CGCCGGTGGCGGCACCAATCACCGGGCCGGGCTGTACGACGCGATCCTGATCAAGGAGAACCATTCGGCGCTCGCGGGTGGCATCGGCGCCGCGGTTCGGCGCGCCTCCGAGCTCGCGCCCGAGCTCGAGCTCGAGGTCGAGTGCGCCACGCTCGCGGAGGTCGACGAGGCCCTGCAGGCCGGCGCTCGGCGGATCCTGCTCGACAACATGGACACCGATCAGCTGCGCGAGGCGGTGGGCTACGTGGGCGGCCGCGCCGAGCTCGAAGCGAGTGGGGGCCTCACGCTGGAGACGCTCGGGGCAGTGGCGAGCACCGGTCTAGACTTCATCTCAGTCGGCGCGCTCACCCACAGCGCACCGGCGCTAGATCTGTCCCTCCTCCTCGAACGATTGCCATGAACCTACCGATGCTCGGGGTCACGGACGCACCCCTGCTACTCGAGAACATCCCTGCCTTGCAGGACGAGGTCCGGGCGCTTGCGCGCGAGCGCGACGCCGTGATCCTCGCCCACAACTACCAGCTCCCGGAGATCCAGGACATCGCCGATTACGTCGGCGATTCGCTGGGACTGTCGCAGCGTGCGGCCCAGGCCGACGGCGGCACGATCGTCTTCTGCGGCGTGCATTTCATGGCCGAGACGGCCTCGATCCTGTGCCCCGACAAGCGCGTGCTGATCCCCGACCCCGACGCCGGCTGCTCGCTGGCGGATTCGATCACCGCAGAGCAGCTAAGCGAATGGAAGGCAAAGCATCCCGGCGCCGTCGTCGTGATGTACGTCAACACCACCGCCGAGGTCAAGGCGCTCACTGACTATTGCTGCACCTCGGCCAACGCCGTCGGCGTCGTCGAGCACATCTACCGCGAGCACGGTCCCGACACCGAGATCCTGTTCGGCCCCGACATGTTCCTCGGCGCATACGTCGAGAAGACGATCGGGCGCCCGATGCACGTGTGGGACGGGGAATGCCACGTGCACGCCGGGATCAAGCCCGACGACATCGGTGCGGTGCGGGCTGCTCATCCAGGCGCGGACTTCCTGATCCACCCCGAATGCGGCTGCTCGACGAGCGTGATGGAGTACGTCGCGGCCGGCGACGTCGACGCCGAGGGCGTGCACATGCTCTCGACCGGGGGCATGCTCGGCTACGCGCGCGAGCACCAGAGCGGCACCGTGATCGTGGCCACCGAGACGGGGATGCTGCACCCGCTTCGCCAGGCCGCGCCAGACGTCGAGTTCATCGCCGCCAACGAGGCGGCGCACTGCCGCTTCATGAAGATGATCACGCTGCCCAAGCTGCGTGACGCGCTTCGCGACGGCGTGCACGAGGTCAAGGTGCCGGCCGACATCGCCGATCGGGCCCGCGTGCCGATCGAGCGAATGGTCGCGATCAGCTAGGCGGCGGCGCCTAGACCGCGATCAGCTAGGCGCGCGCGCCTAGACCGCGATCGCGAGCATGTCGAGCCCCTGCTCGGTCGCCTCGCGCACGGCGCGCAGGGTGATCCGCTTTCGCTCGAACTCGTCGGGCGTGTAGCAGTGGACGTCCGCCGGGGCTCCCATCTCCAGGCCATCCCATAACGAGCCGGCGTGGTACACGCGCTCCAGCCACGGCATTCCCTCATAGCCGGACGAGACGAGCACGACGACGAACTCCGGCCCGCGCTCGCGCTGTGGCGGCGCCCCGTGCTCATCGGCGACACGCGCGCCGCCGAGAAACGCCATCTCGATCGGCCAGCGATCCGAGACACGGTCCAGGTAGCGCTGCAACTCCCGCCGGTTCAGGGCTGTGCCCAGCTCCACACCCTCGATTGTCGCCATGCCGCGTCCAGTGTGCAAGCCCCGTCAGTACTTCGCGATTGCGCCGACCATGCGGTTCATCAGCTCGAGCGCCTGTGTGTTGCTCGGTCCGTCGATCATCAGCGCGAACGCCAGGCGGTGATGTCCGGGGCGGTGGCAGTATCCGGCGAGGTTCGTGACTCCGTTGAGCGTGCCGGTCTTGGCGATGCAGTTGCCGTGTGCGAGCGTGTGCACGCCGATCCGCTCGACGGTCCCGTTGACGCCGACCACCGGCAGCGACGCCCACAGCACGTTGCCCTCGGGTGTGCGCCACGCTGAGCGCAACAGGGAGACCACCTGGCTGGGGGAGGAGCGGTCGTCGCGCGACAGGCCGGACCCGTCGACGATCCGCGGGTGCACTCCGTAGGACGTGATCGCGCTTGCGACCACGCGCGCGCCCTCCGCGATGCTGCCGCCGGTGCCGAAGCGCGAGCCGAGCTGCTCTGTGAACAGCTCGGCGAAGAGGTCGTCGGAGCGGACGTCCATCAGCCTGAGCATCACCGACAGCGGCGGCGAGCTGACTACCGCGAGCGTTCGAGCGCGACGGGGAGTCACGCCGGTGTCGTGGGCGGCTTTGGCGCGGACATGCCCGGCGCGCAGCGCGAGCGCGAGCTCACGCGCCGCGAACGCCCCCGGGCTGAGTGTGCCCAGCGTGGCGCCATGGTCGTAGGTGAGCGCCGAAAGCTGGCCGCCGAAGTCGGGGATGTCGGGAGCGAAGTTGGTCGAGGGGCCACCGCGGTGGGAGTCGAACAGCGACGCGTCACCGATCAGCCTGCCGGTGACTTTGCGGATGCCGGCGCCGCGCAGCTGCTCCACGAGCTGTGTTGCGGTTGGCCCGTAACCCTCCTCCCAGACGTGATTGAAGGCGCCGTCGCCGAACGTGGGGTCGCCGCCGCCGAGCAGGTAGAGGTTTCCGTGCCAGACGCCGTTCCGGCCGAGATGGCCGGTTCCCAGCACCGTCGTTTGCAGTCGCGCGCCGGGGCCGAGCATCCGCAGCAGCGCCAGCGTCGTGTAGAGCTTCTCGACCGAAGCCGGCGGACGTGCGACTCCGTCGCGCAGCGCGAACACCGGTTGATGCGCGGTCAGGTCGTAGACCAGCGCTCCGGACTGCCGCCCGGCCTTGCCGAACTGGCGGGTCAGCGAGGCCTTCAAACTGGCTTGCGCGGGCGAGCGGGCCGGGTTGTCAGCCGCGGCGCCGGCGCTTCCGGCCGCGACCGGCGCCGCTGAGGCCTCGGCAGCAGCGCCTGACGCACCTGCCGGCGGCGTGGTCGTGGTCGCCGGCCGGGGACCGGCTGACGGCGTCGATCCGCTCGTCGTCGACGGGTGGCTCGACCCGCCGCAACCCGTTAGCAAGAGCGCGGTGAGCCCGGCCAGGGTAGCGCCGCGCGTCAGGCGGACGCGAGCTCCTCTTCGGTGTTGGGACCGACGCAGGCCACCGACAGCGTGTCGGGGACGCTGGCGGCGACCTCGGCCACCTGCTCGAACGTGACCTCGTCCAGGCGCGTGATCGCGGCGTCGGGATCGACGTCCTCGCCGTAGACGATCGTCTGCTGCGCGGCGTACCGGGCGATCGACCGGCTGTTCTCGAAGTCGATTGCCCGCGCGCCAGCCGCATACGCCCGGGCACGGTCGACCTCCGCTGTGGTCGGACCCTGCTCGCGCAGCTCGGTCACGATCTCGCGCATGCGCTGGTAGGCCTCCACGCACTTCGACGACTCCAGGCCCGCCGACAGCTGCAGCACGGGCACGTCCGCGTACGCGTGCGCGACCGAGTGCACGGAATAGGCCAGACCCCGCTGCTCACGGATCTCGTCGAACAGACGCGAGCCCATCGAGCCGCCGAGCAGCGTCGAATAGATCGCCAGCGCGGCGCGCTGCCGGGGCTGGGAGATGTCGACCGCCGGGCGGTAGGACATGCGCAGGTGCGACTGGCTTGAGTCGCGCTCGCGCACCAGCAGCCGCGGTTGGGCCGGTGGGGCCGGCTCGTAGGGTTCGGGCAGCGGGTGCGAAGGAAAGCGGCCGAAGAGCTCGTCAAGCGCGCCGTTGTCGCCGAGTCCGCTGAGATTGCCGACCACGAACGCTCCGCCTCGCGACGGCGACCACCGGCGCGAGCGGAAAGCGATGATTCCGTCGCGCGTGAACGTGTCGCGGATGTGCTCTGCGGGGCCGAGCACGGGGCGGCCCAGGGGGTGATTGCCGAACGCCGCCTCATCGATCAGGTGCTCGGCCATCACCGACGGCTGGTCGTTGGCCCGTGCGATCTCCTGGACGACGACGCCGCGCTCGCGGTCGAGCTCCTCGGCGTCGATCCTTGGGCGTCCTACGAAGTCGGTCAGCAGGTCGGCCGCGTCGCCCGCGCGCTCGGCGCGCGCTGTGATGTGAAACGCGACGAGGTCGTGGCTGGTGTAGGCGTTGAGGACGGCTCCGATCCCGGTCGCGGCGTCGTTGACGTCGCGGTAGGTCTGGTACTTCTCACCGCCTTTGAAGACGAGGTGCTCGAGGAAATGCGCCATCCCGTTCTCCTCGGGTCGCTCGGTCCGCGCACCTGCATCGAAGGCCACGAGGATCGTGACCGAGCGCGTTCCCTCGACCTCGATCTTGTAGAGCGGAAGGCCGTTGGAGAGGGTCGATTGCGAGATTGATGGCATCGATGCTGAACGGTAGCGCCCGTGTGTACCTGCGGCATAAGAGCGGGCCAAAATCCCTGCTCTGACGGGGTCCGTCGGAGGTGCACTGGCAACTCCTGCTTCACAAACTGCCTGCAAACAACGTTGCAGAGCATCGGAGGAGGGGGCGTGCCGGGAGAGGGACCGCTACGCTGCCACCACCTCATGGCTAGCGAAAAGATTGCTCAAAACAGAACGCGGCGCCGCACGAGCGCCACTGCAGTTGAGCGCGGCGCTGCGGCTGTCGCGCGCGCCCAGGAGGCTGCTCCGCGCCCGTCGGGCGCTCCCGTCATCGACTTTCGCGGGGTCTCCAAGCACTATCCGAGCGGCGACATCGGCCTCGAGCAGGTCACGTTCTCGGTGGACCGCGAGGAGTTCGTATTCCTGGTCGGCTCGACCGGCTCGGGCAAGTCGACCGTGATGCGGCTGCTCATCAAGGAGCTCGAGCCGACAGCCGGGACGATCAGCGTCGCTGGACGCGATCTGCACGACATCCGC
>DASYFZ010000404.1:0-2707 GCA_036000295.1 Solirubrobacteraceae bacterium | reverse complement strand
CCCGTCGAGCTCCGCGCTGCCGTCCGCAACTTTCACGAGCTCGCCTGGGCTTGCCGCGTTCATACCATGAGCCTGGGCGACGGCGAGACAGGACGAGCGCGTGCCCTGGCGCCCAGGAGGACGATGCGTGCACCGTTGATCGGGTGACCAGCCATACCGAACCGACCACCCCACCTGTTCGCCGCCGAAGCGTCGGCGCAACGCTGACGGCCCTCGCCGCAGCGTCCTCCGCGGCTGTCCCTACCCGAGTCGCGGGAACCCTCATTCGTAGTTAGTGAACGGCTCGGTCTCGAACTGGGTGCCTTTCTCGGAATCCTTGAAGACATGGGTGATCCGAACTGCGGGTGGGACCCGCTCGACCCGGCCCTCCGCCAACTCCAGGCTAGGGTTATCGCCCAAATCGAGGTCGTTCAGCCGCTCGGCTTCGGCCCTACACACGTCACCAGGGGTGGGATTGCTCTCCGGGTACACGTCTGTGTGGTGCCGGACAAGGGCCTCCCAGTGCTCATCACCCGCCCGTTCGATCGACTCTCGAATGTCTTGCCGACTGAATGCCATGGCTTCTCACCCGCCTCCTCGTGTGCGGTCAGGCGAACTCGCGGCAAGGCTACCCCGTCGCACTCGCGTTTCGTTCCCGAATCAGCCAGGCGCTGGCTGACCCTGCCACGCCCGAGACGAGCTCGTACGTCATGGGCGGTGACGCGGCGCAGCGGCGCTGCCAATTCAAGACAAGCATGCAACCGAGCAACCCGGCGCCGGCACGGCGGACGAGTCGCTGCCCCGACCAGCAGGTGTCCGCGGGCGCCGCCGCGGACGACTGCTTGCTCAGCCTGACGTCGCGCAACTTACGATCGAGTTGGCGACCACGCATTCGCCAGCGACCGGCACGAGCGCGTGCGGCAGGTCACGTCCCGGCCGGCGGTTCGCCGGTCGCCGGCAACTGCGGCGTCATCGGCTCGGCGGGCTGGGCCTTCGTCTTTGCCAGCTCCGCATCGACCCCGCCATCGTCGCCGAGCTGCGCGAGCTGACGATCGATGTCATCCTCCCGCCGCCGAGCTGCGTGAGGTCCCCGAACGTGCCCGCCTGCTCGAGCTCGCCCATCGCCTCAGCGCGGGCCTCCATGTCCTCGGTCTTCTCGATCGCGCGCTGCGCCGCCTGACAGGATCGGCCGTCTGCTCGCCTACGCCCGCGGTCGCCTGCGACATCTGCACCTGGGCCTGCGCCGCTGAGTACAGGGCCTTGACGACCTCCTTCTCGGCCAGCACAAGCTCCAGGCCAAGCTCGATGCGTTCCGGACCCCGGTCAGCTGCTCCTGCTGGCGCTTGAGATCGGTGACCTGCGCATCGACCGAGCCGATCTCGTCCTGGACGGCCCGCTTGCGCTCCAGCGCCGCGCGCGAGAGGTCCTCATTGCCCATGGCCAGCGCCTGGCGCGCCTGCCCGTCGAGCTTCACGACCTGCTCGCGCAGGCTGTCCTGCTGGTTCTGCAGCCGCTTGCGAGAGGTCGCCACCTCAGTAATCCCGTTCTTGACGTTCGCCATCAGCTCGAGCTGCTTCTCATAGCTGTAGTCCAGGGTCTCCCCAATGTCGCCGTCGACCGCATCGTGGTCGAGAGGGAGCCCGCCGTGGTGCTCGCCGAGCAGTCGCGCGCACTTGGGTTCCTCGTGCTCGGATCGCGCGGCTACGGTCCACTGCGTGCGGTGCTCGTGGGGGGCGGCCTCGGGCGGTCTGCTCAACGGCGCGGCCGCCCCCACGACTGTCGTGCCTCGTGGAGTCAGGCCAGCGATTGGATCACGACCCCTCGGTGCTCGCCTCGTCCAGTCGCATTAGTAGGCCCGGCGCGGCGGACGGTCGGCGCGACATCCGGGAAGTACTCGTACCCGCGCTTAGCGAGCGGCGTTCCTGATCCGCTCGCCGAGCTCGACTAGTTCCCGTTCGGGGATCGTCGCCTCCACGAGCGGGAACACCTCGCGTTCCTCGAGTTCGACGTGGGAGCGAAGCCGCGCCCCGAGGTCGTGCAGCAGCTCGAGCGGGGGCCGGTCCGTGAGCCGGCTGGCGTCGCGCCGGATCAGCATGTGGTCGATCAGCATCTGGAGGACCGCGGGGTGGTCTGGGTCGCCGTGGGCCGCGTAGGCTGGGAGGAGGAGCTCCTCCTCGACGCGGAAGTGCTGCGCCTCCTCGGCGTACCAGTGGCTCAGGAACACCGCGCCAGCCTCGGCAGCCGTTTGATCCGTGGCGCGGCGTAGTTCCCGGGCGATCACCAGCGCACGGTGATGATCACGCGAAAGAGGGC
Source organism: Solirubrobacteraceae bacterium (assembly GCA_036000295.1). GTDB lineage: Bacteria > Actinomycetota > Thermoleophilia > Solirubrobacterales > Solirubrobacteraceae > Palsa-465. Next base: position 415 of record DASYFZ010000404.1, on the reverse strand, counting down.
GCAGGGCCGGATGGCGCTTCACCGTACGCTGTGGTCCTGGCGTTCAGCTCGCGAAAGCCCCGTCGCGGATCCCGCGCAGCTCGATCAGGCAGCCGGCCTCGTCTGGGTCACGTGGTACGAATTCGGTGAGCTCGGCGGCGGGGTCGAGGACGTCGAGCAGGCCGCGGGTGATACCGCGGTGCAGCGTACAAACCACCGGCTGGTTCTCGTGCACGGCGTCGCGATACGGGCAGTTGCGCAAACAGATCGCGAGCCGATCATCCGTGCGGGCCTGTACCCGGGGCTGGAATCCGAGCGCGACCAGCGTCGTCTCCAGCGCCTCCTCGCCGGTGGGCCCGTCGCGCGGGGCGAGCTCTCGTCCGATCTCTCGTCCGGTGGCCTCGACCGCTCTCAGCCCGCGCTTTCCCGATCGCAT
>DASYFZ010000315.1:0-12153 GCA_036000295.1 Solirubrobacteraceae bacterium | reverse complement strand
CGGTGGGAGGACCTTCACCGGCGCGGCGGTCACGATGGACATGGGCTGGACCGCCCGCTGAAGGGTCAGGCAGGCCGGTCCTGGCCGCTGTACTCCTCGTTGGGAAGCATGTTCGTCGCCATCGCCATGCGGTTCGTGAGGTTGTACATCGCGCTGATCTCCGCCACGTCCCACGCCTCCTCGAGCGAGAGACCAGCGTCCAGCAGCGTCTGGAGGTCCTCGCGCGTGACTTCGCGCGGCCGCAGCGTCAGCTTCTCGGCGTAAGCGCAGATCGCGCTGCCGCGGGCATCGAGCCCCGCCCGGCGCCAGTCGTAGGAGATCCGCTCGCCCAGCACGGGGTCGCCGAGCTCGTGGCGCAGCGCCGCTCCGTGTGCGACCAGGCAGTACAGGCAGCCGTTGGCGGAGCTGACCACAACCGCGATCATCTCGCGGTCGGCGGCACCCAGATTCTCGGTCGGCTCGTGCAGCTGGCGGAAGTGCGTGAACCACGCGCTCAGCCGCTCGGGCCGGAACGCATAGACGCGGAATACGTTGGGAACGAACCCCAGCCGCTCGCGCGCCTTGGCGAACAGGCCCTGCAGACCGCCGGGCAGGTCCGCCTCGTCGGGGACCGGAAACCACGAGCCGGTGTCGTCGGAATGATTCACGGGCTCGCCGAACTCTACGTCGCGGCGAGCCCGTGAGTTAGCCGCCTAGGCGGCAGCGGGCACGTGGACGCCGAGCTTCTCGGCCGCCATCTTCGTGCCCTGCACGCGGTTGGAGATCTTCTGGAAGGCGACGTCGCGCGCGTAGTCGGCCGACCCGTGCAGCGGCTTCTCATCGATGCTGAACGGCGAGAAGCCGCAGTCGTCGGTCGCGCCGAGGCGTTCCGTGGGGATGTGCTTGGCGGCCGCAACCAGCTCGTCGCACACCTCCTGAGCAGACTCGACCCGTGGGTTCTGGGGATTGATCACGCCCACGAAGACGACCTGGGGTACGCCGTTCGCGTCGTCGCGACTGTGCTCGCCGACCAGCTTGTAGACGGATTCTCGGTCGCGCTCGCTGCGGCACTGCATCATGAAGTAGCCGGCGTTCAGCTCGAACAGGCTCGGCAGCAACGCGCTGTATGGCACGTCGGCGCTGTGCACCGAGTCACGGTCACCACCCGGGCAGGTATGCACGCCGATGTTGGCCCGCTCTTCCGGTGTGAACCGGTCAAGCACCCCGTTGATCAGGGCGACGAAGTGGGGAAGCATGCCGCGGCCCGTCCACGGATTGCGCGAGTCCTCGCGCAACGCGAGGCGTCCCTCGGTGAAGTCGATCGAAACCCGCACCGCACCGGCGTCGAACGCCCCGCGGATGTCCTTCTCGCACTCGTCGACCAGGTCGCTCTCGAACTGCTCGCGCGAGTAACCGGAGATCTGCTCGTCGAGCGGGTAGAGCAGTGCGAGCATCGACGGCGCGATCACCGCCTGCTTCATCGGCCTGGAGGCGAGCTTGATCGACCGCTTCAGCGTGTCGGCCGCGAACGTCTTGTAGCGGAACGGGCCGCCGACGAGCTTGGGCAGCTGCCGGTAGTGGCCGTCGGCGAAGATCGCGAAGTACTGGCCGCCGGGGCCGAGGTGATCGGCGAGGCCGGTGCCGGCCAGCGTGTCGGTCACCGGGTAGGTCGCAAAGCTCGACCACCACTGTTCGCCGTCGGAGATGATCGGCGCGCCTGTCGCCTCCCCGCGCTCGATCGAGTCCTTCGCGGCGGCCTCCTGCTCGGTCTCGAGCTGCTGCTTGTCGATCTTGCCCGCGTCGTATTCGGCATAGGCCGCCTGCAGCTTGTCGGGCCGTGGCAGCGAGCCGACGGGCTCGGTCGGGATCCCCGTTTCGGCTGTGGGGGCGTAGGCCATCGCTCAACTCTCCCTCGCGTCGCGTATCCGAGACCTCCGCCGGTCACAAATGAGACCGACTGGTCTCCCTCTCAGAAGCCGAGCGTACGCTCCGCCGGGCCAGACGTCAACGACGCGCGAGTAGCGCAGCACCGATCCGCTTCGCACGGCGAGCGGCATCCTGATCGCCCTCCGCCGCGGCCACGATCGAACCCTTCATGAGGATGTGCCATTGACGCGCGAAGTCTTCGGCGTCGGCAATGCCGGCGGACCGCGCAAGGCCCTCCAAGAAGCCCCGGATGCCGGCCAGGTAAGCCACCCCGGCACGGTGGACGCGGTCGGTCGGGTCGGGGTGCTCGAGCATCACGTTGATGAACGAGCAGCCCTCGAAGTCCGATCGGTGAAACCACTCGTCGAACACGTCGAATATCGCGAGCAGCCGTGCCGCGGGCTCCGACGCGCGCGCGTTGACCTCTTCCTCGAGCCAGCCCCTGGTCCACAGCTCCTCGCGACGCTCGAGGAACGCGAGCACCAGGTCCTCCTTGGACGCGAAGTGCCGGTACAGCGTTTGGCGCGCGACTCCCGAGCGGGAGATCACCGCGTCGACCCCGACTGCCTGAATGCCCTGCCGCGAGAACAGCTCGTAGGCAGCCTCGAGGATCCGCTCGCGCGCGCCTGGAATCTGGGTCTCGGTGCTCGCCATGTGCAGCGCAACTGTATCTCGGCTGCCGGAGCCGACCCAAGCTAACAGGGAGACCGATCACCCTCCTAGGGGCTGCTGTTCCGCGGGCGTCATTGGCCACGAGCCGCAGGGATACACTCGCCGCTGGTGTCCAGCGGCGCTCGTGCAATCTCGTTGTCACGGTTGAGACGGCCTTGGACGCCGAGCCCGGGACCAACGGGCTGGCTGCCGGTGTGGTCGGTGCCGGCCGCGCTGCGCGCGGTGCGAACGACGCTCGTGATGCCGACGCTGTTCGCGATCACCAGCCAGGTGATCGGCAATCCGCAGATGGCGACGTTCGCCGCGTTCGGCTCGTTCGCCACGCTGCTGCTGGTCTCCTTCGGCGGCGGCTGGCGCGACAAGCTGGTCGCGCACGCCGGGCTGGCGCTGGCCGGCAGCGTGCTGCTTACGATCGGAACGCTGGTCAGTTCCTCGACGCTGCTAGCCGCCCTCGTCAGCGTTCCGGTTGCGTTCACGGTGTTCTTCGCCGGTGTGATCGGCCCGAACGCGGCAGCCGGCGGAATTGCAGCGTTGCTTCCCTACGTGCTTCCGGCTGCGTCTCCGGGGACCGTCAGCATGATTCCCGACCGCCTGGCGGGCTGGTTGCTCGCGTCGGTCGTCGGCACCGCGGCGGTGCTGCTGCTGTCGCCACCCAGCCCCGGCGACAAGCTCAAGCGCGCAGCCGCCAAGCTCGCCTCCGAGCTGGTGTCCGAGCTCGAGGCGATGCTGCGCGGCGACGCCAGGCTCGAGCAGCTGGAGGCGTGCATCGCCGCCAAGCAGGAGCTGCTCTCGCAATTCACCGCGACCCCGTACCGGCCGACCGGGCTCGGCACCGCAGACCAGGCGCTCGCCAACGCAGTCGAGCTGCTCGAATGGTGCACGTCGCTGGTCGTCGACAGCGTGCGCGAGCGCAGCGACTTGTCCGGCGCGCCCGAGGACGAGCGCGAGCTGCTGGCGGTTGGCGCGCAGGTCTTGCGCGACGCCGGCACGCTGATCGGCGGCGGTGACGCGCGGCCTAACCTCGAGCGCCTGGAGGAATGCCGGGTGCAGAGCATCGCCCGCCTGCGCGACCAGCCGGCGCCTGAGGCTGACCTGCGTGAGGTGGCGCAGATTTCTTTCCACGCCCACGCGATCGCGGTGACGATCCTCGCGATTGGCGCCGACGCGGTGGTCGCCGCGGGCGTCGCCGATCCCGAGTGGCTCGCCGAGCAGGGCACGCGATGGTTCGGGGCGTCGACGTTCGATCCGCCGCCGCGGCGCCTGTCGGAGGCGTCACAGGCAGCCGGTTACGCGCTGCGCCACGCCAGCGTGCGCTCGGTGTGGTTCATCAACAGCCTTCGCGCCTCGATAGCAATCGCGGCGGCGGTTGCGATCGCCGACCTCTCGAGTGTCCAGCACGGGTTCTGGGTCGTGCTCGGAACGCTTTCGGTGCTGAGGACGAACGCCGGCTCGACCGGGTCGACGGCACTCCGCGCACTTGCCGGCACGCTCGCCGGGTTCGTGATCGGCGGGGCGTTGATCGTGGCAATCGGGACCAACACGGCGGTGCTCTGGGCCGCACTGCCGGTCGCCGTGTTCGTGGCCGCCTACGCTCCGGGCACCGCGCCGTTCGCGGTCGGCCAGGCCGCGTTCACGGTGACGATCGCGGTGCTCTTCAACCTGCTCGTCCCGGTCGGCTGGAAGGTCGGTGTCGTTCGCATCGAGGACGTGGCGATCGGATGCGCGGTCAGCTTCGCCGTCGGGATCCTCTTCTGGCCCCGCGGCGTTGCGTCGGTGGTCGGCGACGACCTGGCCGACGCGTACCGGACCGGAGCCATGTATCTCACCCAGGCGGTGGAATGGGTCTCGGGCCTGGCCGCGCGAACTCCAGACGCGGCAACGGCTGCCGTGACAGCCGGCGTCCGGCTCGATGATGCACTGCGCGGGCTGCTTGCCGAGCAGGGGACCAAGCACGTGCGCAAGGAGGACCTATGGCGCCTGGTCGGCGGTTCGCTGCGCCTGCGGCTCACGGCGCACGCCGTGGCGGGGCTCCCGCAACTGGACGGCGCCGGGACCAACGCGTCGCGCGCGGTGCTGATCGAGCGAACGGCGATGCTCCAGGCCTGGTACGACAACCTCGCCGCGCACGTCGACCGGCCGCGCGGTCGTGCTGCCGCGACGCTGACGGCGCCCGAGCTCGATCATGACCACAACCCTGCTGGGTCGACCCAGGCGATCTGGCTCTGTGAGCACCTCGACCACCTCGCCGACCATCTCGGCGAGCTCGTTGAGCCGGCCGGAAAGGTCGCAGCCGTTCGGCGCCGCCCGTGGTGGCGGTAGGAGTTGTGAAAAGTGGGTTGCTGTCGCTACGCGGCTTGGTCTTCGCGCTCGTACGTCACCGGCAGCTGAGCGATCTGGCGCTGAGTAGCTGCAAATGAGGCGCTGAGCGTGAGTCCGCAACGTGTGCAGTAGACCACTGCGAAATGCCCCGGAGGGCTCCAGCTGTGCTCGTGGTCCGCGCAGTGCGTTTTTCCGTGATTCATCATGCCTGTGACCCTTTGGTCTGTCCCGTGGCCTGCCGGTACCCGGCCAGGCAGCTCTCCAAACCACCGAACCGCGGTGCAATGGCTCGCTCGGGCGTAGGATCGCCCTCATGACGGCCGACGAATACGTCCTGGACACCCCGGTCGTCCGCGACTTCATCGACTCGGTGCGCAGCTGCATCGGCGCATCCCAGTCACCGGCCGACGCCATCGAGCGAATCCGCCCCCGTTTCGCGGCGCTCCTGGAGGACCCCGATTGGCTCCCCGACCGATATCGCGAGCCCGCGCCCGAGAGCGGGATGGGCGGCGGGATCGGCCAGTGGCTCTTGTACCGCGCAGGCGACGGCTCGATGTCGCTGTTCAGCCTGGTGGTCCCCCCTGCGGCGCAGACGCCGGTCCACGACCACCTTGCCTGGGGCCTCGTCGGCCTGTACCGCGGCACCCAGGACGAGGAGATCTTCGCGCACGAACACGAGCAGCTGCGGCTGTCCGAGCGGCGCTCCCTGCAGCCGGGTGAGTTCTACGCGCTGCTGCCCCCGCGCGACGACATCCACAGGGTCCGGACGACTTCGGCCGTGACGTCGGTCTCGATCCACCTCCTCGCCAACGACACCGGCTGCGTCTGGAGGCACGCCTATGACCCGGACTCCGGGGAGCAGAGCCCGTTTCGCTCGGGCTACGTGAACGCTCCCTGCGTCGAGCGATGACTTTGGGCGGCCGCCGCGGTCATAACGGCTGACATTCATCCCGCCCGTAAGGAGGAGCAGTGAGCACTACGGCAAGCCGGCTCGGCGAGATCAGCCTCGTCGCCGTCCCGAGCAACGACGTCGACAAGCAGATCGAGTTCTACGAGTCGCTCGGTTTCGAGAAGCGCACCGACGTTCCGTTCGGCGGGCAGTACCGATGGGTCGAGGTCTACCCCCCGAATGGCACAACCGGGATCGCGCTGGCGCCTCCGCCGCCCGGCGGCGACGCGGGCTCCAAGGAAACCGGGATCATCGTGACGACCGACGACATCGACGCGAGCCACGCCGAGCTGAAGGCAAAGGGCGTCGACGTCGACGCCGAGGTCTCGCGCATGGGCGACCCGGTGCCGCCGATGTTCTGGTTCCGCGACACCGAGGGCAACTCGCTGCTGATCGTCCAGACGCAGAGCTAAAGCCCCCGCGGGCGGGCACGGTCGGTCCTGCAATCGGCCGTGCCCCTCGCTCTGCGGCGTTGACATCCGAGGGCCGGCCCCATATATGTGCTCCTTACAAGAGGGGAGCACCAGGTGGCAGATGGCAGCGACGCGCCGAAGCCCGAGGATCAGGTCGAGGGCTTCAACAAGGATCAGGTCGCGCTCTGGCGTGCTGAGCTGAGCGCGCTCGGTGGAGCGCTGCTGTTCGTCGCCATCGGCTTTGCCGCGATCCTGCTCGTCGCCAAGGTCGCCGACGTCAAGGACGGGACGGTGCTCGCGTCGCTGCTGATCGTCCCGGCGCTGCTCTACCTGCTGCTGTCGGGACGGGTCTCGGATCTGAAGGGCCCGGGCGGGCTCGAGGTGCAGCTCGCCAAGGTCGCAAACCAGACCATCCCGATGTCAGGTCACGAGCAGGGCGGAGCGGCCCTCTCATACGAGGAAGTGCGCCCCGTCGAACGGGGACGGGCGGAGAGCTTCCTCGACCGCGTCAGGAACATCACACCGACCGACCCGGTGGTGCTGACGCTCACCGTCGGCTCGGGAAAGATTGACGGCAGGGTCGCCGCCGATTACGCGAGAGGGCTGACGCAGTTCCCACGCTTTCGGTTCGTCGCGGTGCTCAACGAGGACAAGACGCTGATCTCGTATATGGACGAGAGCGCCTTCCGTCACGTGATCGCGGCCGACGTGGTCGACGCCGCGATCCTGCTCGACAACATCGAGAAGAAGAATCTCGGCCCGATCCGAGGCTTCACCGGCATGATCACGAGGACCGTGGCGCCCGGGACCAGCATCGCCGACGCGCTGCGCACGATGGACGCTGAACGGACGGAGGCGCTGCTCGTGACCGAGCAGGGCAAGATCAAGGGGATCGTCGAGCGCGACCGGCTCGCCAACGCCCTGCTGCTGACGATTCTCGACCGCGTCTCCAGCTAACCGCGGCTCAGTCCCTGGCGTCCTCGGCGATGAACCGCGGGCTGTCGGCGATGATCTTGCGCCGCCGCAGACCGGTGATGAACTGCTCCTGGTCGTCGAATCCGACAACCGTCGCCACCGCGGGGCGCAGTGTCACCGTGAGCTCTTCGACGTGCGCGTCGATCTGCTGCCCGTCGACCTCGACCCGTGCCCCGCCGTACCCCGGAGCGGTGATGAGTTGCAGCTCCGATTCTCCCGAGACCACCAGCGGCGGGCACACGCCGCCGTGCGCGTACAGCGGTGTGAACGCGAAGGCGTTGGTCCCTGGCGCGAGTAGCGGCCCACCCGCCGACAGGCCATACGCGCTCGAGCCCAGCGGCGTGCTGACCACGCAGCCGTCCCCGGCGACCCGTGCGTAGAGCGTTCCGTCGACCACCGCCTGCACCCGGATCTGGCCCTCACCCGCGCGCACGACGACGATGTCGTTGACCGCCGCGACGGGTTCGCCCCGCTCACGGACGCCGTCGAGCGCCGGCAGCGACCGCGGCGTCCAATCGCCGGCGGTGAAACGCTCCAGTGCGCGTTGCAGCTCGGTTGGGGAGACGCTGGTCAGCACGCCAAGGCTCCCGCAGGCGACGCCGAGAACGGGGCGTGCAGCCTCGATGCCGGCGTGGATCGCCGCAAGCGTCGTGCCATCGCCCCCGATCGCGACGATCAGATCGCATTCGCCGGGGTCGCCTTGCTCGGCCACCTGCTTCTGACGGCAGAACGCGCGCACCTGAACCAGATCGACGCCGTTGCGCTGCGCCCACTCGCGCAATTCGAGCAGCGCCCGGTCCACCGGCCTCGTGGGATGGACCACGAGACCGATTCGCGAAAGTGATGTCGGGGCGGGACGGCCGTCGTGAATCTGATGCTGGGAGGTCGCCATAACGGTGCAAGTGATCCTAGGGCCTGGGACCGACTAGATCTCCAGGCGCGACTCCTCGAGGTCGAGGTCGCGGATCACGTGGTTCATCGTCTCGTTGGAGATCTCACCGCTGTTTCGCATCCGCACGAGCGCCTCGCGCTGAGCGGCGAGCACGAGCTGCACGATCTGCTGGTAGGCCAGGGACCGGTCCTCGTAGCCGTCGTCCTCGATCTTGCCCGCTTGCGCGGCGAAGCGACGCTTCCTGTACTGGTAGGCGGCCCGCAGTCGTTCGATCGTGTCGTCGCGCGTCCACTCCTCGCGCTCGAGCTCGTCGAGCTCGGCGAGTGCCGCCTTGGTCGCGACCAACCGAGCGCGTACCTCCTCGTTCTCCTCGTCTCCGCCGCGCGTGATGTGCAGTACCCGGATCAGCCACGGCAGCGAAAGGCCCTGGATCACGAGCGTCGAGAAGATCACGGCGTAGGTGAGAAAGATGATCAGGTCGCGGCTCGGGAACGGCCCTCCGGCGTCGGTTGTCAGGGGTAACGCCAGGGCTGCTGCCAGCGACACGGCGCCGCGCGTGCCGGCCCACGCCAACACCAGCCGCTCTCGCGCCCCCACCCGGCGGGCAACTTGGCTCGGGCGGCGATCGAGCAATCGGATCAGGTAGGGCACCGTGAAGAACCACACCAGCCGGATCACGATCGCCGCCGCGCTGACGGCCACCGCGTACCCGACGAGGCTCCCCGCCGGGACGGTCCCCAGCCGATTGACGACGCCGTGCAGCTGCAGCCCCACCAGCACGAACAGGCTGGCGTTGAGTACGAAGTCGAGTATCTCCCACATGAAGTTGCCCTGCAGCCGGATCCTCGCGGGGATGATGCTCGGTCCTCGGATCCCCATGTACAGGCCGGTGGTGACCGCGGCCAGCACGCCCGATGCCCCGACCGCGTTGGCCGGGATGAACGCCGCATAGCCGCTGAACAGCGAGATCACCACGCTCGTCTGCGCGTCGCTCGTCCGGGCCCGCAGCTCCGCGATGACCCACCCAACGGCCAAGCCGATCGCGATTCCGCCGGCGGCGCTGGCCAGAAATCGCAAGCTGGCGTCCAAGAACGAGAAGGTGCCGCCAACCACGACGCCGATCGCCACCTTGTATGCGACCAGTGCGGTCGCGTCGTTGAACAGGCCCTCTCCCTCGATCCCGTTGACGAGCCTGCGCGGCAGCTCCAGCCGTCGCATGATCGCCGCGCCCGCCAACGGATCGGTCGGTGAGACGATCGCCCCCAGCGTGAACGCAGCAGCCCAAGGAATCCCGTCGATCACGGCATGCGCCACGATCGCGACCGCAGTCATCGTTGCGAGCACCAGCCCAACGGAGCTGAGCGTCACTGAGCGCAGGTTCGCGCGGATGTCGGTGATGTTTGCGAAGAACGCTGCGCTGTACACCAGCAGCGGCAGGAACACGACCAGCACGATGTTCGGGTTGAGCCGGATTTCCGGCATTCCCGGGATGAAGCCCAGCAACGCCCCGCCGACCACCAGGACGATCGGATAGGGCACCGCCATTATTCGGGCAAGCGCGCCCAGTCCCGCAACCGAGACCAGCAGCCCCGCGATCAGTAGCTCAGCCTGACCCAAGCAGCTCCTTGAGCTCAGCCAGGTCCTCGTCGCTCGGCTGCCACCGAGCGGCGGCGGCGTTGGCGCGGACCTGCTCCGGCTTGGTCGCACCTGCGATCACTGACGAGATCACGGGGCGCGCGATCAGCGCGCCGATCGCAACGTCGACCAGCGAGACACCCCGCGCGTCGGCGTAGCGCTGGAGTTCGTCGATCAGGGCGAACTGCTCGTCGGAGGCGATCTCGTCACGGTCAGACAGGCGCGCACCCGACGGTCCGGCCTCGCCGCGCCGGTACTTGCCGGTCAGCAGGCCCGAGGCGAGCGGAAAGAACGGGACGAATCCGATGCCCAGCCGCTCGCACGCGGGCAGCACGTCAGCCTCGGCGGCGCGAACGAGCAGGCTGTACTCATTCTGGACGCCGGTGAACCGGGTGAGCCCGCGCTCGCGTGCCACGGCATCCGCCTCCTCGAGCTGCCGCGCTGAGAAGTTCGAGGCGCCGATCGCGCGGACCGAGCCCCGGTGGACGAGCTCGTCGAGAGCTTCCAGCGTCTCGGCGATCGGGGTGATCCCGTCGGGGCGGTGGTACCAGTAGATGTCGATCGTGTCGGTCCGCAGGCGGCGCAGCGATGCCTCGATCGCCTGCAGGATGTAGTCCCGAGATCCTCGGGGCCCCTTGCCGTCCCCCATGTCCATCCCGAACTTGGTCGCCAGCGTGACCTTGTCGCGGCGGCCCTCCAGGACCTCGCCGAGGAACTCCTCGCTCTGCCCGCGGCCGTAGGTGTTCGCCGTGTCGAAGAACGTCACGCCCTCGTCGAGCGCCGCGTCGACGACTGCTCGGGTGGCTTCCAGGTCGATCCGGCGGCCGAAGTTGTTGCAGCCCAGGCCGACCACCGAGACCTCCAGCCCCGAGTCGCCGAACGGACGCGAGGCCAGCATCACGCGTGCGCCTTCATCGCCGCCGTGACCCGCTCCCGGCGAGAAGACTGATCGCCCTGGCGAAACGTCTTGATGTAGGCGTCGAAATCCCAGGTCTTGAGGAACTCGGCGGCGGCATCACGTCCGGAGTCATACAGCTTGCGCTTCAGTTGTGGATCGCCGTCGATGCTGAACTGCGTGGTCTGCACGCCCAGCGTGTTTATCGGGATCGTCCGCGCATAGTTCGCCTGCTCGACGTACAGCCGGTCGTGTGCCTCCATCATCGTATGGCCGATCGCCGCCAGGAATCCGAGGATCGACACCTTGCCTTCGTCTGTGCGCTCCGGCGAGTCGCCTGCAACGAGCGGTGCCTGCTGGTTTGGAGCGACCAGCAGCAGGCCGAACGTCGGCCACCGTGGCACCTGACCGGGCGGGGAATCAAACAGCCACACGGGGAAGTTGGACAGCAGCCCGCCGTCGACGATCAGCCGCTGATCGTGCGGCTTGCGGGGGTCGTGGTAGACGACGGGATCGAAGAAGATCGGGATCGACATGCTCATCCGCACGGCCGCGGCGATCTCGAGCTCGTCGGGGTCCATGCCGAGGTGCTCCTTGGCGTCTCGCGGGAGCACGAGCATCCGCTGCTCGGTGATGTCGGAGGCGATCACCTGCAGGCGGTACTGGGCGGCCTCGACGGTGCCGGGGTCGCCGCCGCCCTCGCCGCCGCCATCGCCGTTGCCGTTCGGGACGCGGAGCTGACCGAACTTGGTGATCCCCTTCTGTTCGAGGCGCTCGCGCATCCAGCTCTCGAAGTACTTGCCGGGATGCAGCCCCTTGTGCGCGGCTAGCTCCAGCGCCTGGGACACCGGCCAGCGACCGCCGTCCTCAAAGCTCTTGAACTTCATCTGCTCGAGCACCAGGCTCTGCAGCTCTGCGCCCGAGTAGCCGGCCGCGACCAGCGCGGCCGTGATCGCCCCAGCCGAGGTGCCCGCAACCCTTTGCGGCTTGAAACCCTGCTCGTCGAGGTAGCTGAACGCGCCGGCGAGGCCGATCCCTTTGACGCCGCCACCCTCGAACACGAGGTCGACACGCTTCTCGTCACTGGCCGTTTCGGTTGTCACCGTTGCCCCTCCTGCGTTCGTGGCCCTATGTCAGCCCAAGACTAATCCCGGTGACCCGTGTGCTGCCCGGACACTAGACTGGCGGCGGCCTGATCCACGATCGCGTTAGGGGAGCCGATGGGCGAGTCTGAGCAGCGAAGCGGCCTGGAGAACATCGAGCACATCGTCGTGCTGATGCTCGAGAACCGGTCGTTTGACCACATGCTCGGCTACCTGTCGCTCGAGCACGGCCGAGACGAAGTCGACGGCCTCAAGCCGGGGATGTCGAACACCGCGAACGGCAAGGAGTATCCGATCGCCCATGCGACGGCCACGCACGTGCCGGATCCCCACTGGGATCCCGACCACTCCGCGGCCCAGACCGACCTTCAGATCGGCGGCGGCAAGATGGACGG
>DASYFZ010000305.1:0-4609 GCA_036000295.1 Solirubrobacteraceae bacterium | reverse complement strand
GCCTCGCGCAAGCCGCTGATCGCCGCGATCGAGGGGTTTGCGGTCGCGGGCGGGCTGGAGATCGCGTTGTCGTGCGACCTGATCATCGCGGCCTTCGGCGCGCGTCTGGGAATCCCCGAGGTCAAGCGCTCGCTGGTCGCGGCCGGCGGCGCGCTGCTGCGGCTGCCGCGGCTGTTGCCGCGGACGATCGCCATGGAGCTGGCGCTGACCGGCGAACCGATGGAAGCGCAGCGGGCTTTCGATCTGGGCCTCGTCAACCGCCTGGCCCAACCCGGGCGCGCCGTCGACGAGGCGCTCGAGCTTGCGGAGGCAATCGCGGCCAACGGACCACTGGCGCTGGCGGCGACCAAGCGGATCATGAGCGAGTCGGTGGACTGGCCCGAATCGGAGTTCTTCACCCGCCAGGGCGAGATCTCGGGCCCGGTGATGGCGTCCGAGGACGCCCGCGAGGGCGCGACCGCGTTCGCCGAGAAGCGGCCGCCGGTCTGGAAGGGCCGCTAGCCCCCGGCCTCCTGCCCCCAGGCCGTCGCCACCAGCGTCCGAGGCCCACCCCGGTCGCGGTGCTCGCATAGGTAGATGCCCTGCCAGGTGCCGAGTGCCAGGCGGCCGTGTGAGATCGGCAGCGTCAGCGTCGGCCCGAACAGGGCGGCCTTGATGTGCGCCGGCATGTCGTCGTCACCCTCGAGCGTGTGGGTCCAGTACGGCGCACGCTCGGGCACGGCCTCGTTGGCCCAGGACTCGAAGTCGCGTCGCACGTCGGGGGAGGCGTTCTCGTTGAGCGCCAGCGAGGCCGACGTGTGCGCGATCAGCAGGTGCAGCACGCCGATCTCGAGCTCCCCGAGGTCGGGCAGCGCGCTCAGGACCTCCCGCGTGACCAGGTGAAAGCCCCGCGCACGCCCCTCGAGCGTTATCTCGCGCTGGATCCACATCAGAGCGTCGGAACCCGGGCTACCCGCATATCGACGCGCTCCCCGCGAAAGGGGACGCCCTCGGCCTCGAGCAGCGCTCGCTGGCGGCTGCCCTTCGCCAGCGACCCGTCCGCGCGGACGATCCGGTGCCACGGGACGTCGGCGTCTCCACAGGCGTGCAGAACCGCTCCCGCCACGCGCGGCGCGCCCGGGGACACGTCGCCGTAGGTGCGCACGAATCCCTCCGGCGTCGCTCTCACCGCAGCGAGGATCTCGCGTGCCCGATCGGTGTCCACGCGGACGGAGCATAGGACGACGTCGGCCTCGGGAACCCCGAGACCTGCCCGGAATACGCCACCCTGGTAACGTCTCCGCCGCCGAATTCCGCGCTTGCCGGTGCGGAAGCGGGGGACCCAAAAGTCCGTCTCTCGGGGCGAATCGCGGTCTGGTGGCCGCGTAGCGCACAGCGCGAGCCCGACAGCTAACCCCGTAGGCGCCCATAAATTGCCCTCTTTCGGCCGTACAGCCCGCTTCCGGCTAGGCGTCGCGATGCTCGCCACGATTGCGGCTGCCGTGATCCTGGTTCCCGCGCCGTCGAGCGCCGACCCGAGCCTGGGCTCGCTGAGCTCACAGCTCAGCCACGAGCAGTCGCGCCAGCACCAACTGAGCTCGAGCATCGGCGGCCTGTCGAAGACGATCGCCTCGCTCGATGGACAGATCGCGCTGGTCCGATCTCGCGAGGCCGCGGTGCGTGCCGACCTCACGCGCGACCGGGTCGCGCTGGCGCAGATCCGGGTGCTGCTCGTTCGTGAGCAGCGCCTGGTCAACCTGCTGAGAACGAGGCTGACGCGGGCGAAGGTGCTGCTTGCGCATCAGCTCGTGAGCGCCTACGAGGGCGACAGGCCCGATCTCGTCGGCGTCGTGCTCGAGGCCCAGGGCTTCAACGATCTTCTGAACAAGATCGCCTTCCTCAAGCTAGCCGAGGGCCAGCAGCAGTCGCTGATCAAGCTGACCGAGGCCGCCAAGGCAGCCGCCGACAACGCCGAGCGCCGCCTCGCCAAGCTCGAGGCGATCGACCTGCAGCAGACGACCGCCGCCGCCACCAGGGCGCGAGCGCTCGCGGGCATGAACGCGCTGCTGCAGACAAAGCAGAACGCGCTCGCTCGCGCCCGGGAGGCACAGCGTCTGGCGCTGGCCGCCAGCCAGGCGCGCGGCAGCAGGTTGCGCGGCGCGATCGCCCGCCTCCAGGCCCAGCAGGCCGCCGCCCAGCGTGCCGCGGCCGCCGCCGCGAGCGCCACGCCGACACCGAGCGGCCCGAGCTTCGGCCCCAGCGGCGGCTGGGCGATCCCGTACGCGATCGTGTTGTGCGAGTCCGGCGGCCAGAACCTGTCGCCGAACAGCGCCGGCGCGTCGGGCTATTACCAGATCATGCCGGCCACCTGGAAGCTGTTCGGAGGCACCGGGCCCGCCGCTTACCTGGCCAGCAAGGCCGAGCAGGACGGGGTCGCCAGCCGCATCTGGAACGGCGGCGCCGGCGCCCACAACTGGGTCTGCGCGAGCATCGTCGGCATCACCTGATCGCCCGGCCCAGGCGAGGCCCCGGCGCTCAGCGGCGCCGGGAGTGCTCTGCGCGCCAGTCGCCGCTGAGGCTGGTGCGGCGGGGCGCCTTGGTGAGGTCGTCGAAGTGCATCAGCGCCTGTCCGGATCCGAACGCGACGCACGTGAGCGGCGAGTCGGCGCGAAACACCGGCATGCCGGTCTCGGCGGCGACCAGCTCGGGGAAGCCGCGCACGAGCGTGCCGCCACCCGCCAACAGGATTCCGTCGCGCGCGATGTCCGAAGCCAGCTCCGGCGGGGTCTGCTCGAGCGTGTCGCGGATCGCCTGCATGATCTCGCGGACGGGGGCCGAAATCGCGGCACGGATCTCTTCGGTGTGCAGCTGAACCGCCGTGGGGAGCCCGGTGATCAGGTGCCGTCCACGGACCTCGACCGACTCCTCGGGATCGAGCGGCGTGACCGATCCGCCCGAGATCTTGATCGTCTCCGCGGTGCGCGAGCCGATCGCAAGCTGGTGTGCCGCCCGCAGATAGTGGGCGATCGCCTCGTCCATCTCATAGCCGCCGACCCGCACCGAGCGGGAGATCACGATCCCGCCCAGCGAGATGACCGCCATCTCGCTCGTGCCGCCGCCGACGTCCACGACCATCCGACCGATTGGCTCCTCGATCTGGAGCCCCGCGCCGATTGCGGCGGCAATCGGCTCCTCGATCAGGTGCACGCGCCGAGCGCCCGCGGCCAGCGAAGCCTCCTCGACGGCGCGCTTCTCGACCTCGGTCACGCCCGACGGAGCGCAGACGATCAGGCGAGGGTGGGCCCCGCGGCGATCAAGCACCTTGCGGATGAAGTAGCGCAGCATCTCCTCGGTGACCTCGAAGTCGGCGATCACGCCGTGGCGCAGCGGGCGAGTCGCTGCGATCGAGGCCGGAGTGCGGCCGATCATTCGCTCGGCGTCGGCGCCGACCGCATGCACCTCGCCGGTGTCGACGTCGGACGCTACGACCGACGGCTCTGAGACCACGATGCCGCGCCCGCTGACGTACACCAGCGTGTTCGCGGTGCCGAGATCGATCGCCATGTCATGCACGCCGAGGGTCGGCGCGAGGTGGCGGCGGGAGGTGTCGCGACGGGAACCGTCTCTACGGAATCGGATGGCAAAAGGGTGTCAGAAGGACCCCGGCGCGCGCCACTAGCGCTCGCCGGGCTGCTTGCGCGGGTACTGCGAGACCGGCTGGTCAAGATCCAGCGCGGTTGAAACGATCCGGTTCTGCTCCTTGGCGTGAGCGACCGGATAGCCCTCCCCGGCGGCGGCTCGCTCGGGGCGGCCGATGTAGCCGAAGCGCAGGTGGTCGGGGAGGATCTGCAGCAGCCGCGGGGACATGTGCGCACGGGCGCCCATGTTGCGAGGCTCCTCCTGGACCCAGACGACCTCGGTGAGGTTCGGGTAGCTCGAGACGAGCTCGAGGATCTCGTTCTGGGGGAACGGGTACAGCAACTCGACGCGGCCCACCGCGATCTCGGGCTTGTCGGCGCGGTCGACGTGGCCCATCAGGTCGTAGTAGACCTTTCCGGAGCAGAGGATCAGGCGGGTGACGCGCTCGGGGTCGACGCCCGGCTCGGCCAGAACGGGCTGGAACCGGCCGCCCACGAGATCGTCGATGTTGCTGGAAGCCTGTGGCAGCCGCAGGAGGCTCTTGGGCGTCATGACCACCAGCGGGCGTTGCTTGGCGATCCGCGCCTGGCGGCGCAGCAGGTGGAAATACTGAGCCGGAGTGGTCGCGTTGGCGACGCGGATGTTGCCCTCGGCGGCGAGCTGCAGGAAGCGCTCGAGCCGCGCCGAGGAGTGCTCGGGACCCGAGCCCTCGTATCCGTGCGGGAGCAGCAGCGTCAGGCGAGAGGTCTGGCCCCACTTCGCAAGCCCCGAGGTGATGAACTGGTCGATGATCACCTGGGCGCCGTTGACGAAGTCGCCGAACTGCGCCTCCCACAGGACCAGCGTCTCTGGCCCCTCCTGGGAGTAGCCGTACTCGAAGCCCAGACAAGCCATCTCCGACAGCGGCGAGTTGTGCAGCTCCATCGGCGCGAGCGCACCCGGCAGGTGCTGCATCGCGCAGTGCTCCTGGCCGGTCGTCGGGTCGTGCAGA
>DASYFZ010000301.1:0-2542 GCA_036000295.1 Solirubrobacteraceae bacterium | reverse complement strand
CATGGGTTCTGCGGCGCCGGCCGGCACCGTCACGCCCATCGCTTCGAATGCCCGGGCGGTCGCGGCGTCGGGCATGGTCGGCGTCTTCTCGCGCAGCACGATCCGGATGCGATCCTGGATCAGCTTGCGGAACAGGAACGCCAGCACACCGATACCGAGCACCGCCATGCGGATCAAGGTTTTGCTGAGCCCGTAGCCGAACGTGTTGGCCTCAACAAACCCGCCAACCACCAAGAAGGCGATGTTGGCGACGAGCACGCCCACGGCGATGGGCAACAGCCAGCCCGCCAGCCGGAACGGGCGCGGCCACCGAGACCGGTCTCTGCGCAGCAGGAAGAAGCCAGACTGGGCGAAGATGTTGGCCAGGAAATAGCCGAGGTTGCCGGCGGCGATGATCGGAAGCGCGCCGTGGAAGAACGTCAGCAACCAGATGTTCAGCACCATGTCCAGGGTCATCGCACGCGCCGGCACATGCCGAGCGCTCAGCACGCCGAGCTGCTTGATCGTCATCCCGCCACGGGAGACGCCGTAGAGCGCGCGCGAGCCGTCCATGGTCGCGGTGTTCATCGACAGGATCAGCCCCGCGACCAGGAATGCGATCATCACGTCGGCACCCCCGCTGCCGACGAGCTTGTCAAACGCGGTCACATAGAAGGCGATCGCGGTCGGATCTGAGGAGATCACCTTGGTGCCGAGCACGCCGCCGACGCCGAGCGGCAGCAGCGCGTAGACCAGCACCGAGAACACCGCGGCCGTCATCAGGCCGGTCGGGAGATCCTGCTTGGGCTTTTGGTACTCGGGCCCGAACGTCGCCACGGCCTCAAAGCCGTACGAGGACCAGCCCATGAAGTACATCCAGGTGAGTGCGAGAAGCACCGGGGCCGATGAGCTGCCGAACGTGAAGGTCATGTTCGAGCTGTGCCAGTCGCCGGTGAAGTAACCGCCGAACATCAACACCACCAGCGGGATGATGAGCAGGCCGCCGGTCACGTACCCGACCCAGAGGCCGATCCGCATCCCCAGCACATTGAACAGCCAGACCGCAAGGATGACGCCAATGCCGATCAGGATCGGCAGGGTGATCAGGAAGTGCCCGCCGCTGTGTGAGAACGTCGTGCTGGCAAACCACTTCGCCTGGATGAGAGTGCCGACGACGAGTCCGTTGATCGCCAGCACGCTCGACCAGGCAAACCAGTAGCCGAACGTCGCGATCGGTCCGACGAGCGAGAAGTACTTGCGCCACGCCTCGTGGGCATACAGCGCGATCCCCCCGGACTTGTCGGGGAACATCAGGGCCAGCTCGGAGTAGATGAGGTTCTGGAAGAAGCCGATCAGGATGGACGCCGTCCACAGCACCGTCGCGCCAGCCGTTCCGAGGGCGACTACCGAGCCGCCGAGCGCGGCGATCAGGAAGCCGGGGTTGGCCAGGCAGACGACGAAGCCGTCCCACCACCGCATCGTCTTGAGGAGCTCGCGGTCCTCGATCTCGACGTGCGCGACCGGCTCGTTCCCTACGTCCATCTGGCCACCACCTTCCGTTTGACGGGACGCACTCTCCCCCTCCAACGGTGCAAATCCTCGGATTCGCGCCAGCCCACCACTACCGCTCCCCTCGCAGCGTCCACTTGCGTCGTTTGGCGATCGCTGCGTAGTAGCGCCGGCGGTGAGGGCCGCGCAGGAACACGAACCAACTGAGCAGCGCCACGGGAAGCAGCAGGACGACGCTGCGCGCGTTACCGGTCAGTGTGAAGAACGCTGAGAGCACCACCACCAGCAGACCCACGATGACGGGGAGCATCCTGAAGCGCAGCTGCGTGCGCCGAATGTCGTCGTACTCTGCTCGGGGGATGCGGCCCGTGTCCCATGTGCGACCGCAGCGCTCACACGTCCAGGTGTCGCCGAAGCGCAGCTTGGCCTTGCAACCGCATGCGCACGTGATCGTGACCGGCGGACCGTGCCGGACGACGCCCGGTGCCTCCCGGCCGAGCCGCACGCGCTGGGGCGCGTTGCCGGTGCGAGTGCGTCGTCGCTGCCTAGCAGCCATAGGGCCGCTCGCCGTTCGAAGACCGAGGAGACATAGTCTGCCTACCGATCAGGGATCTCCAAGTCTTTCTCCTCGAACCCACTGGTCCGCTTTCCCGTGCCGGCGGATTCACCGCTAGCGCACAGATTGCACCAGTTTGTACAACGCGGATCTTATATCAGCGTACGGGCACGCCGTCAATCGTCTCCGTGCCACCCAGCGCCGATCTCGGCCCGCGGGCGCCCAGCCGGCGTACAATCGAGCTCACACCGACAGAAGCGATTGGTCGCGATGTCAGCGGTCGGGCAGCACTCAGATATCGACGTCTTGGACTCGGGGGGGCGACATCGTTCGCGCCCGGTGTTGCTGGCGACACTCTCGGTCCGGATCGACCCGAACGCCGAGCGGGTGGCGATCGAGTCGGCGCTCGAAACCGGCGCCCGCCTGGTGATCGCCAACATGCTGTGGCTGCCCGCCTTTCCGGCGACGCTGATGCTGGCGCCACAGTACGCGACGCTC
>DASYFZ010000280.1:0-2995 GCA_036000295.1 Solirubrobacteraceae bacterium | reverse complement strand
GCGACCGGAGGCCGTGAGGGGAGAGGAACTCGAGCTCGTCGGCGAGCCGCTCGACGACCCGCGGCAGGCGATCGTGACCGACGAGCGCCGCGATCGTCACCTGGTGGGGACCCGCGGTCAGATCGACGGCGCTCGCGTATTCGGGGCGCACGCGCAGGAAGTCGTTCACGCGCGCGAGGAATTCGGGCATCTTCGCGATCCGGGATCCGTCGCCGATCGCGACCGCGCAGAACGGGATCAGCCCGGTCATCGATCGCACCCGAACCGGCCACACGGCGCCGTCGGCGGGCCGCCGCACCTGGTCGTAGTAGAAGCCGTCGGATTCGTCCCACAGGCCGCGGTCGTTGATCGCCTCGGCAATCATCGCGTAGTGCTCGAAGAACTTGATCGCGACGTCCTCATAGGCGGGATCGTCCTCGGCAAGGACGATCGCGATCTCGAGCATGCTCAGGCAATACAGCGCCATCCAGCCCGTGCCGTCCGCCTGCTCGAGCACCAGGCCTTGCGCCAGCGGCTCGGAGCGGTCAAACGGCCCGACGTTGTCCATCCCGAGAAAGCCGCCGCCGAACAGATGGTCCCCCTCGGGGTCCTTGACGTTCGCCCACCAGGTGAAGCCGAGCAGCAGCTTGTGGAACATCCGCTCGAGCCACACGCGGTCGCGCGCGCCGTCGAGCTCGTACACCGCCAGCGCGGCCTGCGCGTGCACCGGCGGGTTGACGTCGGAGAAGTTCCACTCGTACGCCGGCAGCTGGCCGTTGGGGTTCATGTACCACTCGCGCGTCATCAGCCGCAGCTGCTCCTTGGCGAACTCAGGGTCGACGTGGGCGAGCGTCACGCAGTGGAAGGCGAGGTCCCAGGCGGCGTACCACGGGTACTCCCACTTGTCGGGCATCGAGATGACGTCGCGGTTGAAGATGTGGCCCCAGCGGGCGTTGCGGCCCTGCAGCCGGCTCGGCGGCGGCGCCGGCTGCGTCGGGTCGCCCTGCAGCCAGCGCTTGACGTCGTAGTTGTAGAACTGCTTGCTCCACAGCATCCCGGCGAACGCCTGGCGCATCACCAGCTTCTCGTCGGCGGTCGCGGCCGGCGCGAGCGACGCGTAGAAGTCGTCGGCTTCGGCGGCACGGTCGTGGATCGCCGTCGCCCAGGAGTCGCTGATGTCTCTGCGCTCGGGCGCGAGCCGCAGGCGGATCTCGGCGGTTTCGCCTCCCTCCACATCGAGGCGATAGCGCAGCGCGGCCTTGGTGCCGGTAAGGGCCGGGTTGACGGTCGCGGCGCCGGCGACGACGTGGTCGTTGATCCCGTCCTTTGGATACGGCGGCCCGTCGCCGCCCCACAAACGGTGCAGGTTGCTCTCGTTGTCGCAGAAAAGCGCCTCGGGGCTGCCGTCCCCGGCGAGCACCATCCCGCCCAGGTCGGCGTGCTCGGCGACCAGCGTGCCGTCGCTCTCGCCGATCTTCGGCTTGGTCGCATCGGGGTCCCACGACCAGCGGTTGCGGAACCAAAGCGTCGGCAGCACGTCGATGCTCGCCCGCTCGGGTCCGGCGTTGCGGATCGTCATCCGGATGCATAGATCGTCGGGCGCCGCCTTCGCGTAGTCGACGGTGATGTCCCAGTAGCGACCCTCGGCGAACACACCCGTGTCGAGCAGCTCGTACTCGCCCACCGTGCGACCCCGCCGCGCGTTCTCGGCAACAAGGTCCGCGTACGGGAACTCAGCTTGCGGATACGCGTAGCGCCACCGCATCCACGAATGCGTCGGCGTCGAGTCCAGGTACCACCAGTAGTCCTTGACGTCCTCGCCGTGATTGCCCTCGTGACCGGTGAGGCCGAAGGGCCGCTCCTTGAGAATCGGGTCGTGCCCGTTCCAGAACGCGAACGCCAGGCACAGCAGCTGGTCCTCGTCGCAGACGCCGCCGAGCCCGTCCTCGCTCCAGCGGTATGCCCGCGAGCGGGCTTGCTCGTGCGAGAAGGAGGACCACGCGTCGCCGTCGGCGCTGTAGTCCTCGCGGACGGTGCCCCAGGCTCGCTCGCTCAGGTACGGGCCCCACCGCCGCCAGGTTGGGTCGTCGCGGCGCGCACGCTCGGCGGCGCCGGTCGCCGCGGCCGGGCGAGGAACGTCTGTGCTTGGCCCCGAGGTGCTGATGTGGCGAACCTTAGGCCTGTAGGCGCCCCGGCGCGTTCACGAATTGGCAACACGCACGTGCGACCCGGTTATAGCGGCGGTGGCCGGCACTAGATCGGGCTCCCGATCGAGGGGGTCATATAGACACCCTGGATCGGGAGGCCGAACTTTGTACGAGGTAGTAGACCTCGGTCTCGAGCTCGCTCGGGTCCTCGCGCCAGTGGCCGTAGATCTCCCAGCTCGGGCCGACCCGGACCAGGCCTTGGGCTTCGATGAACTCGCCCACCGCCCCGTGGGTACGGCCCAGCTCGGCGTAATCGCCGCGGTGGACTGCCGTCACGACGTCGCCCCCCGGGAGCCGCGACGGGACGACTCGGCCATGCGGCTCGAACGGCCGGGACACCAGGACCCCGATCTCGACGGTGGGCCTGTCGTCGAGGTACAGGAACGCGTTGCGCCACACCTCGGGTCCCTGCTCGGGCGAGAGCTCGGCCTCACGGCCGCGTACGAAACCGTAAACCTCGTCCAGGAGAGGCCTCCACACGTCCGGGAACTGCTGCCAGGTGGTTGTCTGCGAGACGACGGCGGTCGGGCGGGGGACAACGGTGCGCAGTGCGACCTCGGTGCCGGTCACGGGGGCAGCCTACGCGGTGATGACACGATTGACCTTGTGAGTGCCGCAACTCGCATCGCCGTGACCGGTGACGTGGCCGACCCGGGGCTGCGCGAGAACGTGCGCTCGGAAGCGCTCGAGCTCGGCGTGCTCGGCTGGGTCCGCCTGATGGAGGACGGCACGCTGTGCGTGCACGCGGAGGGTGACCGCGCCGCGATCGACGAGCTCATCTCCACGCTGCGGTCGGCCGGCTCGGTTTC
>DASYFZ010000267.1:0-11468 GCA_036000295.1 Solirubrobacteraceae bacterium | reverse complement strand
GTCAGCTCAGCGCGTCTCGCGGTGAGCCGTGTGGCACCTGCACCAGCGGCAGTACTTACGCAGCTGGAGCCGTTCCGGGTTATTCCGTTTGCTCTTATTGGTCTGGTAGTTGCGGCGCTTGCACTCTTCACAAGCAAGAGTTGCAGCGATCCGGACATCTCCACGGGCCATCTACGCGCTTCCCGTTACGGGGTCATCAGGACAATGGCGACCGAGCTGCGGGCGTGTCGACGAACGCCGCCCGGGCGCCGAAATCCCAGTGTAGCTAGTGTCGCGAGCCTTAAGGGGGGTTGCACGAATCGTGCACGACCTCGAGGCTCGCGACGGTACAGCTACTCGGAAAGCTCCACCGGCCGGATCTCGAGGTCGAGCAGACGCTCGCCCCGGAGCACCTTGACGGCGACCGGCTGGCCAATCGCCTGGCCGGTCATCAGACGCTGGACCTCGTCGACGCGCTCGATCGGCTGACCGTCGAGCTCGACGATCAGGTCCTCGGCGCGCAGGCCGGCCCGCTCGGCGGGGCTGCCTTCGACGACCTCGACCACCTCAACGCCGCCCTGGCGCCCGAGCCGCGAGCGCGCCTGCGGCGGCAGCGGACGCGGGCCGCCGGCGATCCCGATGTACGCGCGTCGCACGCGGCCCTCGGTCATCAGCGCGCCGACGATCTGCCGGGTGGCGCCGTTGATCGGAACCGCGAGACCCAACCCGACGCCCGCCACGGCGGTGTTGACCCCGATCACACGGCAGCGGCTGTCGACCAACGCGCCGCCCGAGTTACCGGGGTTCAGAGCCGCGTCGGTCTGGATCACGTTGTCGATGAACCGCACGCTGCGACCCGCCCGCGCGGGCAGCGATCGGCCCAGCGCAGAGACCACGCCGGCGGTCACCGACCCGGCGAACCCGTTTGGGTTGCCGATCGCCACGACGAGCTGACCGACGCGCAGTCCCTCGGCATCGCCCAGCACCGCCGGGTCGAGCTCGCCGCCCTCGACGCGCAGCACCGCCAGGTCCGACAGCCTGTCGGCCCCGACGACCTCGAACTTGAGCTCGCGCCCGTCGACGAATGATGCGCGGCCGGTCGAGGGGCGGGCTTCCCCGGAGCGACCGGTGACCACGTGTGCGCAGGTGAGCAGGAAGCCGTCGGGCGTGAGCGCGAACGCGCTGCCCGCACCGGACGGCACCTGTCCGCCGCGGGTGCGCCGCATCACGCGAAGGTTCGCCACCGAGGGCGCAAGGCGCTCGGCGACCTCGACGACCACGCGTGAGTAGGCGTCAAGCGCCTCCGACTCGGTCGCGGCGTCAGGTCCGGGATCTCGAGTGATCGTGCTCATCGTCAGACCTCAGAACTCGACGGTGACCGTGCGCTCGTCGGTGCCGCGGACCAGGGTCAGCTCGAGGCTCCCCTGGGCGCCGGCGCCGTCGAGTGCCTCGTACAGGGCCTCGACGCCATCGATCTCGCGACCTGCGGCCGCGACGATCAGGTCCCCGCGCTCCACGCCCGCGCGAGCCGCGGCGCTCTCATCCTCGACGCCGCGCACCAGCACGCCGTCGCGCTCGGGGAGCCCGACCGCGTGCCGCAGCCTCCGCGCTGCGCGCGGCGGGGCGACGGCGACGCCGAGGCGCACGCGCTTGGGCGGCTCACCGCGGCCGAGCGCTTCGGTTCGCTGGCGGAACGTCGCATCCGCTGCGATCGCGAGGATCAGGCCGCCGTCGACGCGAACCGAGTTGATTCCGAGCAGCCGACCGGCGGTGTCGACCAGCGGGCCGCCGGACGAGCCGCGCGGCAGCGGCGCGGTGTGCTCGATCGCGCCTCTGATCCGCCGGCCGCGGGGGCCACGGAAGCTGCGAGCCGTGGACGACACAAAGCCCGGGGTGACGCGCAGACCGCGCCCGCCGGGATTCGACAGCGCCAGCACCGCGCGCCCGATCTCGACCTCGGCCTCCTCGGACCAGTCCACGGGCTCGATGTCGCCCGTGTCCACGTCGATCACCGCAATGTCCAGATCACCGTCGGCGCCCAGCACCTTTCCGGTCGCCTGGCGTCCATCGGCGAACGTGACGGTGGTCTCGTCGTGGCGGAGGTTGTGCGCGTTGGTGATCACACGCCCGCGCGCGACGACGACCCCCGAGCCTGTGCTCCAGCCACGGCCAAGGCCGACCACTGCGGATCCGGTTTGGAGAGCTGCCTGGTGGATCTGCGACTCAAACTCTTCAAGCAACGTCATCTTGCATTCATTCCCATCTAAACTAGTTACTTGCAATATGCAAGTCGCAAGATTACCAGACACCAGACGCCCGGCCTCGTACGATCGCCCAGTGTCCGCAGACGATCAGCCCGTCGCCGCCCATCAGGACGACGACACCGATCGCTCAGCCCTGGCCGACGCGCTCGCCACGGTCGGCGATCGATGGACGCTGTTGCTGATCGCCGCCCTGCTCGACGGCCCGCGGCGGTTCGGAGAGCTGCAGGACGACGTCCGGGGGATCGCCCCCAACGTGCTTACGCAGCGCCTGCGCCAGCTCGAGCGCAACGCGCTGGTGGTCGCGCAGCCCTACTCGGAGCGGCCGCCGCGGTTCGTGTACGAGCTGAGCGCTGCCGGGCGCGAGCTCGCCGGCGTGCTGCGACTGCTCGCGGGCTGGGGCGCGCGCAACGCGGAAGGGGCCGCCGCGCCCCGCCACACGGTGTGCGGCACGCCGATGGAGGCGCGCTGGTGGTGCCCCACGTGTGAGCGGGCGGTGTCGGACGACGAGGGCGAGGACCTCCACTTCGCCTGAGGTCCCCCTCGCCCGGCGACCTCGCGATCGAGTGCTCCAATACGGAGTAGTAGTTGCCGAGGTCGGGCAGTGCTCCGACCGCAAACTCATACCTACCTCACGCGGACCGGCGAGAATGCCGCGCGATGATCAGGCTGATCGGATTGGCGGTGTCAATCGGTCTGGCGGATTCGCTGAATCCGTCGACGATCGTGCCCGCCCTGTACCTCGCCACCGGGGAACGCCCCCGCGAGCGGGTGATCGAGTTCACCGTGGGCGTGTTCGCCGTCTATTTCATCGGCGGCGCCGCGATTGCACTCGGGCCGGGAGAGCTGCTGCTGTCGCTGGTGCCCCACCCCAGCCACACCACGCGATACGTGTTGGAGGTCGTCGTGGGCGTCGCGATCGTGATTGCGGGCGTGTTGCTGTGGTTTCACCGCGATCGGCTCGGCGAGCGAGAGCCGCCCGACCTCAGCGCCGGCGGACGTGGCACCTGGTTGCTCGGCGCCACGATCACGATCGTCGAGCTGCCCACTGCGTTCCCCTACTTCGCGGTGATCGCCGCCATCGTCGGGTCGGGGGTCGGCCCGGCGCGGCAGCTGTTCCTGGTGCTGATCTTCAACGTCTGCTTCGTGCTGCCGCTATTGGCGATCGTCGCGGTACTGACGTTCGGCGGCGAGCGAACCGACCGCCTACTCGCAGCCGGACGAGACTTCCTGCAGAGACGGTGGCCGGTGGTGCTCTCGGTGGTGGCCGTGGTGGCCGGCTTCTTCGTGATCGGGCTCGGCGTCACCGGGTTGACCGGGACGCGCCAACAGGTCAGGGACATCACCAGGGATCTGACGCACAAGGTTAAGCCTTGAGCGCCGACGGCCCACGTAAGCTGGCGCCTCAGATGGGCAAACGCGTGGAACTGGACCTCGAGCGGGTCGCCAAGCTCGAGGACATCCTGGGGTCAGAGCTGCCGGAGATCCTCGCCTCGCTCGTCGCAGGCATGGACGAGCAGGTCGACCGCGCCGAGGAGGCGCTGGCCAGCGGTCGCCTGCAGGACGTCACACAAGCCGCCCACAGGTGCCGCAACGACGCGCTGATGGTGGGCGCGCAGCCGATGCTTGCCGCGCTCTCAGACCTCGAAGACGCAAGCCGCGGAAACCGCCTCAAGGACGCCCACGCCGCGATGCAGAGGTTGCGTGAGGTTTGGCCCGAGACCCGCAGCGAATTGCAAAGAGCGGTGCATAGCGGCGTGAATGCAGACTGAGAGCACAGGTTCGGAGCCCAGAGTCTGCAAGAAACCTCCACTACTCCTAAAGGTGGAGTGAACTGTCGCCGATGCTCGCGGCATGGGGCCGAGTTGGATGCGGAACGCCGTCGGTGTCGCCCTGGGACTAGTCCTGTGTGGTGGCGTCACCGGTCTCGCCATCGATCTGCGCGATACACAGTCGCGCACCCGCTCCGATGCCCAGCGCTCGGCGACTGAACGCGCCTCTCTGGCCGGCGCGCTGATCGACTCGATTTTCCAAAACGGCTATCGCAGCTCCGCGGCGACGGTGCTCCCCGTTTCCCGCGAGCGTGTGACGCCGGCCGAGGTGCGCGCGATCAGCCAGGCGGCGCCGCTTGGCGCCGTGCTCGGCCCGCAGGGCAAGGTGATCGCCTCGTGGCCGCCACTGACTGCGTTCCTGGCGGCGGTGATCCAGCACGACCCGTCCGTCCGCGCGGCGCTCGCCGGACGCCGGAACGGCCTTTCGAATCTGCTGTCGCCCGCGGGCATGTCCCCCGGGTTCCTGTCCGCGACCTCGTATGGGACGCCGTACGGGCGACGCGTGAAGGTGCGCTGGGTCCGCGAGGACGCCATGCGTGCGATGCTCGCCCAATATCTGCGCTACGTCGCCCACTACCCGGGCGCCCGCGTGTACCTACTCGACGGCAACAACGAGGTGATCGGCGCGAGCACGGGTTTGCGGCGCGTGGCCGCCGCAGACCCGACAACGGCTGCGCACAGCCCCGGCATGTTCGTCGCGGTGTCGAGGCTTCACGTCGCTCCGTGGCGGGTGCTCTACACGGTGCCCACCAAGAAGCTGTACGCATCGAACGGGTACGAGGCAGCGCTCTCGTTCCTGCTGCTCGGCGCGTTCGGCGTGGCGGGGCTCGTCTGCGTCTTCCTGCTGGTGCGTCTGTCGTCACGCTCCAGCGCGCTGGCCAAGGCAAACGTCGAGCTCGCGGCGCGCAGCGCCGAGGCCGAGCAGGCCAACAACGCCAAGAGCCAGTTCCTGGCGACGATGTCGCACGAGCTGCGCACGCCGCTCAACGCGATCATCGGCTTTGCCGACCTGATGCACGACGGGCGGCTCGGGCCCGTCTCTGAGCAGCACCGCGAATCGCTCGACGACATTCGCGGCAGCGCTCGCCATCTGCTGGACCTGATCAATGAGGTCCTCGACCTCGCGCGGATCGAATCGGGCCGGATCATGCTCGACATCCAGTCGATCGACCCCGTCGACGTCGTCTCGGGTGCCGTCGACTCACTACGCTCGCTGGCGGCCGAGCGCAACCTGTCCGTGACGCTCGAGGCCCAGTCGACCGACAACGTTCTGCTCGACCCGGCCAGGCTGCGACAGGTGGTCCTCAATTACCTCTCCAACGCGATCAAGTTCACGCCTGAGGGTGGGCTCGTACAGGTGCGGGTGCTTCGCGAGCTCGACGAGCTCGTGCTCGAGGTGATCGACACCGGCGGCGGCATCGCGCTCTCAGACCAGGAGCGCGTATTCGGCGAGTTCGAGCAGCTGCACGGCGCCGCCTACGGGGGTACCGGGCTTGGCCTCGCCGTCACCAAGCGGATCATCGAGGCCCAGGGCGGCGCGGTTGGCGTGCACAGCACACCGGGACACGGAAGCACGTTCTACGCGCGGCTTCCGGTCACGACGGTGCCCAAGCCGGCCGACGAGATGCCCGACAGCCGGGAGCTCGCGCTGTCCGGGTTCGCGGCGAGATGACGAGCTCGCTCGCGGGCCGGATCCTCGTAGTCGACGACCACGATCTCAACCTCAAGCTGCTCCAGCGCGTGCTCGAGCTCGACGGCCACAGGGTCACTGCCGTCAGCACGTTGAGCGCAGCCGAGCGCGCGATCGCGCAGGAGGTCCCCGAGCTGGTCGTACTCGACCTCAATCTGCCCGACGGAGACGGGCTCGGGCTCGCGCGCAAGCTCAAGTCCGATCCGCGCACGGCCGGTTGCGCGATCCTCGCCTGCACCGCCGGAGCGATGAAGGGAGATCGCGACCGGGCGCTGGAGGCAGGCTGCGACGCCTACGTGTCAAAGCCGATCGACACGCGCGAGTTCGGCTGCCTGGCCGGATCGTTGGTCGCCGCCGGCGGCTGACCGCCAAGAACGCCGCGGGCTACTCCGTCTCGCGCGCGGCGCGCACGAGACGGCGCATCCCGGTCAGCCAGCGTTCGTGGTCTGCGCCCTTCAGCGCGACGTACTTGCCCACGATCTCGTGCGGCAGGATCAGGAAGCGCTCATCGCGAATCCCCGCGACGACTGCCTCGGCGACGTCGGAGGGCTCGAGCACCTCATCGGCGAGCAGCGCCGCGGCGCCGACCTGGTCGTCGAGCGCCATCTCGAGCATCGGCGTACGAACGCCAAGCGGACACAGGCACGAGACCTTGATTCCGGCGTCGCCGTACGTAATCGCGATCCACTCCGCGGCGGCGACGGCGGCGTGCTTGGTGATCGAGTACGCCAGCGCCGAGACCTGTGTGAGCAGACCAGCAGCCGAGGCGGTGCTCACCAGGTACCCCTCGCCGCGCTCCACCATTTCCGGCAGCACCGCCCGTGCCGCCCAGATGTGGGCCATGACGTTGATCTCCCATGTGCGCTGAAGCTCGTCGTCGGGCGCCTCCGGGCCACCGCCCGGACCGCCGATGCCGGCGTTGGAGTAGAACAGGTCGATCGGGCCCGCGAACTCGCGGGCGCTGTCGACGAGCTTTCGGATGTCGGCCTCGCGACTGACGTCGACCTGCACTGCGAGTCCTCCCACCTCCTCGGCGACGGCTTCGACGGCGGCCAGATTGATGTCGGCGAGGACGAGACCGCGCGGCTGCTCTGCGGCGAAGCGCTGCGCCACCGCGCGGCCGATGCCGCTGCCGGCACCGGTGATGACGATGTTGCGGTCTGTGAGCTCCATGGGCGGCGACTCTATTTGAAGTTGAAGCCGGTTTCAACTACGGTAGGCACATGGCGAGTGAGCTTCCCGCACGCAGCGGCCGTCCGCCGGTCAGCGCGCGCGGGGCGCGCACCCGTGACGCATTGGTCAAGGCCTCGCGCGAGGTGTTCGAGAGAGACGGCTTCCTTGACGCCCGCATCACAGACATCACGGCCACTGCCGGCGTCGCGGCGGGGACGTTCTACACGTACTTCAAGAGCAAGGAGGACGTGTTCGCGGCGGTGATGGACGAGGTCAACGAGGAGATGCTCCACCCCAGGCTGCGCGAGTTCGCCGACCGCGACGACCCGATCAGCGTGATCGAGGCCACCAACCGCTCGTACCTTGTCGCGTATCGGCGCAACGCCAAGCTGATGGCGCTGATGGAACAGGTCGCCCAGATCGACGAAGACTTCCGCCGCATGCGCCTGCGCCGGGTCCGGGCGTTCACCGAGCGAAACGCGCAGGCGATCGCGCAGCTGCAGCAGCGGGGGCTGGCCGATCCCGGCCTCGATCCGCAGCTCGCCGCGCAGGCGCTCAGCGCGATGGTCGGGCGCATGGCCTACTTCCGATACGTCCAGGGATTCGGCAACGCATCGATCGACACGCTTGCCCGCACTCTGACCCGATTGTGGGCGGGCGCTCTCGGGATCCCGCCGTCCAAGCCAAGGAGATGACCACATGGAATTCGGGCTAACCGACCGCTGCCAGGCGCTTCGCGAGCAGCTGCTGGCGTTCATGGACGAGCATGTGTACCCCGCCGAGCACGTGTACCACGAGCAGATCGCCGAGTCCGGTGAGCCGCACTTTCACCCGCCGATCATGGAAGAGCTCAAGTCCATCGCGCGCGACCAGGGGCTCTGGAATCTGTGGCTCCCCCACGACACCGAGGGCCACTCCTCGCCGGGCCTGACCAACGTCGAATACGCGTCGCTGGCCGAGATCATGGGCCGCAGCCACATCGCGCCCGAGGTGTTCAATTGCGCGGCGCCCGACACGGGCAACATGGAGGTGCTGACCCTGTTCGGCACCCCCGAGCAGAAGGACCGCTGGCTGGCACCGTTGCTCGAGGGCGAGATCCGCTCGGCGTTTGCGATGACCGAGCCGGCGGTCGCGAGCTCGGACGCGACCAACATCGAGCTGCGCATCGAACGCGACGGCGACGACTACGTCCTCAACGGCCGCAAGTGGTGGACCTCCGGCGTGCTGCGCGAGCGTTGCAAGGTGATGATCGTGATGGGCAAGACGGACCCAGACGGTCCTACCTACCGCCAGCAATCGATGATCTTGGTCCCGCGGGATACCCCGGGCGTCACGATCATCCGAAACCTGCCCGTGTTCGGGTTCATCGACCAAGAGGGGCACGGCGAGGTCGCGTTCGACGACGTGCGCGTCCCGGCGTCGAGCCTGGTCGCCAATGAAGGCGACGGGTTCCTGATCTCCCAGGCGCGGCTGGGTCCCGGACGCATCCACCACTGCATGCGCTCGATTGGATCGGCCGAGCGTGCGCTGGAGCTGATGTGCAAGCGCGCGGCCTCGCGCGTCACGTTCGGGACCCCCGTGGCCGAGCGCGCCAACGTCCAGGACTGGATCGCCGAGTCGCGGATCGACATCGAAATGGTCAGGCTGCTGACGCTGAAGGCTGCATGGCTGATGGACACCGTCGGCAACAAGCTCGCCCGCACCGAGATCTCGGCGATCAAGGTCGCCGCGCCCAACGTGGCGCTTCGGGTGATCGATCGCGCCATCCAGGTCCACGGGGGCGGCGGTGTCACCGAGGACTTCCCGCTGGCGATGATGTACGCCCACCAGCGTGCGTTGAGGCTCGCCGACGGGCCCGACGAGATCCACAAGCGGACGATCGCGCGGCATGAGCTACGGCGCGTGCTGGACGGTGCCGGGCACCCCGCCGAACCCGCGGCTGTGCGGGCTTAAAAGCCCCGTTGTCACCGGGCTGACATAAGGCTCCTAAAGCTGGAGCATCGGCGGTCGATTGCACGGGGCAGATGCCCTCGATGCAGACGGTGGAGGCTGCCGGGCCCCAAGAGCTGACCGCGGACCGCCGCCGGCGCTGGTGGATCGCGCTTGCGACGACCGTGCTCGTCGTCGGCGTCGGCCTGTCCGCCGTCGGAGCGCTGATGTGGCGTTCCGATACCCAACGCCGCGACCGGCAGTCGTTCCAGCTGACGGCGTCAAGCGTGACCGACACGCTCGCCACGCGCCTGCGCCAGGACGTCAACTTCGGGCTCACCGTACGCGGCCTGCTGACGATGATGCCGCGCCTGAGCCCGACCGGCTTTGACACCTGGTATGGCGCGCTCGAGGAGCAGCACCAGGTCGGCACCGTCGGCGAGTTCCTGCCGCTCGTGAGCGGTCCGATCTCCGACGTTCCCACCGTCTGGCAGCGAAAGCTGCTGGCGGCCGCCCGGGACACAGGCCAGGTCGTGACCAATCCGCCGCCGGTCGGTGGCCTTCCCACCCTCGTGCTCGACGCGGCCGTGTACCGCCAGGGCGCCATGCCGACCACCGTGAGCCAACGGCGCAGCGCCCTGGTCGGCTGGGCGATCGCGACCTTCGACCTTCCGCGACTGCTCGACTTCGGGCGGTCCGATCACGTGTCCGTCGCGCTCTATCACCGCAACCCCGGGCAGACCAACGTGCTGCTGTACCGCACCGGCCCGTCGTTCGACGGCGATGCCATGGTCAGCACGCGGACGCTCTGGATCAACGGGCCGTGGTCGGTCGAGGTCCGCTCGGAGGCGCTGGCGTCGCACCTGTCGCCGGCGCAGCAGGGCGTGCTCGTGTTCACGATCGGCTCGCTCGCCTCGCTGATCCTGTTCCTGCTGATCTCGGTCATGGGACGGTCACGGGCGCGAGCCCTCGCGCTGCTGGAGCAGAAGACGGTTCAGCTGCGCCACCAGGCGCTGCACGACTCGCTCACCGGGCTTCCGAACCGCACGCTCGCGCTCGACCGGGCTGAGCAGATGCTCGCGCGGGCGCGGCGCGCGCAGATGCCAATCGCCGCGCTGTACATCGACATCGACGGCTTCAAGCACATCAACGACCGGTTCGGCCACGCTGCCGGGGACGAGTTCCTCATGATTGTCGCCGGGCGACTTGAGCGCGTGATCCGCGAGAGCGACACCGCCGCGCGCCTCGCCGGCGACGAGTTCGTCGTCCTGCTCGATAGCGCCTCGCTCGACGTCGGACCGCAGCTCGTCGCAGAGCGGGTGCTCGACGTGCTGCGCGAGCCCTATGACATGGGCGATGAGATCGGGCGTCAGCTTTCGGTCACGGCCAGCATCGGCGTCGCCCACGGCCTACGCGGCTCGGCCCAGGAACTGCTGAGCGATGCCGATGTCGCCCTCTACGTGGCCAAGTCCGAGGGCCGCAACCGCTACATCGTGTTCGAGTCGGGCATGGACACGGTCGCTCAGGATCGTCTGATGCTCAAGATGGACCTCGCCGACGCGCTGGAGTCCGACGAGCTCTACCTCGTCTACCAGCCGACCTTCGATCTTCGCTCCGAGCGAGCCACGGGCTTCGAGGCGCTGCTTCGCTGGCGTCACCCGAAGCGCGGGGTGATCGGACCGGACGTGTTCATCCCGATCGCCGAGGAGACCGGGCTGATCGTCCCGATCGGGCGCTGGGTGCTGAACGAAGCCTGCCGGCAGGCCTCGAGATGGCGGCGCGACGGCCACCAGCTCGGCATCTCGGTCAACGTCTCGGGGCGCCAGCTCGACAACGACGTCCTGATCGACGACGTTCGCGACGCGCTCGACCACAACGACCTGGACGCGGCCTCGCTGACGCTCGAGATCACCGAGACGGCGCTGATGCGCGACGCGGACGCCAGCGCCAGCCGCCTCCGGGCGCTGAAGGACCTGGGCGTGCGTCTGGCGATCGACGACTTCGGGACCGGGTACAGCTCGCTGGCCTACCTGCGTCAGTTCTCCGTCGACGCGCTGAAGATCGACCGCTCGTTCATCCGCGGCGTAGCCGCCTCGCGCGAGTCCGCCGCGCTGATCCACACGCTGGTGCGCCTGGGCAAGACGCTAAACCTCGAGACGCTTGCCGAGGGCATCGAAGATCACGAGCAGCTCCGGGCGCTGCAACGCCAGGACTGCGACATGGGCCAGGGCTTCCTGCTCGCCCGCCCGCTCGACGTCGATGCGGCCGACGCGTTCCTGAACGCGCACGGCACCGGCGCGCTCGCGTCTGGCTGACCCTCAGTCCGAACCCGACAGCACAGCCTCGGGACGCGTGGGCTCGAACAGCTCGACCGGGTTGCCCGACGGGTCCTCGACCAAGATCTGCTTACCGCCGACGCCGGTGACGATCTCGTTGCGAAAGTGCGCCCCCGCGCCGCGGAGCTGCGCGACCAGCGACTCGAGGTCGGCGACCTCAAGCTGGAAGCGGTTCCACCCGCCGGGCGCGGGCAACGTGCCATCCGGCATCGCCGCCCCGCCGCCGGGCCCGCCGCCCGGCGCGCTCAGCAGCAGGCGAAGGTCGCCC
>DASYFZ010000266.1:0-5157 GCA_036000295.1 Solirubrobacteraceae bacterium | reverse complement strand
CGAGGTCAAGGACGAGAACCTGAAGGCCCACCTCGGTTCGCCTGAGTTCTTCGACGCTGAGCGCTATCCGGAGATCCGCTTCGAGGCCTCTCAGCTAGACGTTGCACATGACGGCTCCCTGACGGTCGCCGGAGATCTGACGATCAAGGACCAGACCCACCCGCTCCAGGCGACCGGCACGGTCACCGGCCCGGCCGTCACGTTCGGCGACGTCATCAAGCTCGGTGTCACGCTCGAGACGGTCATCGATCGCACGAAGTACGGCCTCAACTGGAACGCCCCCCTTCCCAAGGGCGGCGTGGCGCTCGCCGACGACGTCAAGCTGACCGTCGAGCTCGAGCTCGCCCGTGAGGAGGCGTAAGCAGATGCGGCTCCTGGCGGTCTCAGGGTCGCTGCGACGCGACTCCCACAATTCCCGCCTGCTCCGGGCGGCAGCGCAGCAGCTGCCGCCCGGGGTCGAGCTCGAGTTCTACGACGGGCTCAAGCAGATCCCGCCATTCGACGAGGACGACGAGGCGGCGCCCGCTCGCGAAGTGGTGGAGTGGCGCGAGGCAATTGACGGGGCGGACGCTGTGCTGTTCGCGACCCCCGAATACAACTCCTCGATCCCAGGCCAGCTGAAGAACGCCCTCGACTGGGCGTCGCGCCCCAAGGCTCAGGCCGCGCTGCGGAACAAGCCCGTGGCCGTGATCGGCGCGAGCACGAGCATGTTCGGGGCCCTCTGGGCGCAGGCCGAGCTGCGAAAGGTCCTGTCGGCAGCCGGCGCACGCGTGCTGGACACCGAGCTCGCGGTCGCCACCGCGCACGAGGCGTTCGACGACGAGGAGCAGTTGATCGAGGCCGAGCTCGGCGACGCGCTTTCAAGCGTGGTCCAGGACCTCGCCGACGCGGCGCAGCGACGCGCACAGATGACGCGCGTGGAGGCTTAGATGCTCGAGTTCGGTCTGGACACGTTCATGCCGGTGACCGACGACGGCCACGGGCAGGAGGTCCGCGGTGATCAGGTCGTGCGAAACATCATCGCGGAGGCAGTCCTCGCCGAAGCGGTCGGAATCGACTCGTTCAACATCGGCGAGCACTACCGCCCCGAGTACATGGACTCGGCCAACCACGTCGTGCTCGCGGCGATCGCGGGTCGGACCGAGCGGATCCGCCTGGGCACCGCGGTCACGGTGCTGAGCACGCAGGACCCCGTGCGGGTCTACACGGACTTCGCCACGCTGGATGCGGTCTCCAACGGTCGCGCACAGCTGATCGTCGGGCGTGGTTCGGCGACGGACTCGTTCCCGCTGTTCGGGTTCGACCTCGCCGACTACGAGGAGCTGTTCGAAGAGAAGCTCGATCTGCTCGTGCGCCTGCTGCGCGATCAGCCCGTCAGTTGGTCGGGGAGCTTTCGCTCCTCGCTGACCGATCAGTTCGTCAGCCCACCACTTCCCTCAGGCCATCTACCGACATGGGTCGGCGTCGGCGGGAGCCCGAACTCGGTGATCCGCGCAGCGCGCTATGGCCTGCCGCTGATGCTCGCGGTCATCGGCGGGCGCCCCGAGCGGTTCGCACCGCATGTCGAGCTCTACAAGCGCGCGCTCGAGCAGCTCGGACAGCCGGAGCTGCCGGTCGGGCTGCATTCGTTGGGCTTCGTCGCCCCGACCGACGAAGAGGCGATCGCGATCCAGTGGCCGTACTACCAGGAGCAGTTCGAAGCGGCTGCGCAGGAACGCGGATGGCGGCCGCCGACGTACGAGCAGTTTCTCCACGAGGTCGAGCACGGCTCGATGTACGTCGGGTCGCCCGAGACGGTCGCCAACCGGATCGCAAGCGTGATCGGCACCCTGTCGCTGAGTAGGTTCCACCTGCATTACGCGATCGGGCGCGTGCCGCACGAGCAGCGGACGGCGATGATCGAGCTGTACGGACGCGAGGTCATCCCGCGCGTGCGCGAGCTGCTCGAGGGGACAGCCCGTGAGATCGACGTGCCGGCCGTCGGGGCAAGGAGCTGACGATGCGCCTCGGGATCGTCGGCGCGGGCAAGTTCGGCACGACGATCGCGCGCGCCGCGATCGAGGCCGGCTGCGACGTCGCGATCTCCGGCTCGGGCGCCGCTGACGACATCGCGCTGATCGTCGATGTGCTCGCTCCCGGCGCCCGCGGGCTCACGACCGAGCAGGTCGTCGAACACGCCGACGTCGTCGTGCTCGCGGTACCGACGCACCGCTTCCGCGAGCTTGCACCCGACCTGTTCGCCGGAAAGGTCCTGATCGACGCGATGAACTACTGGGAGCCCGTGGACGGCATCGACGACGAGCTCGCGTCAGCCGACGCCGGTACGAGCGCGATCGTCCAGCAGCACTTCCCGTCGGCTCGCGTCGTCAAGAGCCTCAATCAGCTCGGCTACCACGAGCTCGACGAGCTCCGGCGCCCACAAGGCTCGCCGGATCGAATCGCCGTCGGTGCGGCGAGCGACGATCGCCTTGCCGTGCGCACGGTGATGCAGCTGATCGACCGGCTCGGATTCGACCCGGTGGACATCGGGTCGCTCGAGAACGGAGTCGTCCTCGAGCCCGACGGATCGCCGTTCGCGGTCACATACAGCGCTGACGAGCTCGCGGGCCTCGTCGCCGCGGCCGTCAGCTGACGGGCGGTGGACTACCTTCGGCGCTGGCGAGCAGCGCCGGGTCCCACTCGCAGACCGTGCACCCGTGATGTAGTGCCGACCGCGCAAACTCCAGCGCAGCTGCGTGCGGGTCTGAGCTCGAGCAGACGTCGTCCCAGTCGAAGACGTATTCCCCGAGAGCGCCGTCCCAGCGGCTGGCTGACGGGGACAGCTGAGCGCCGGCGAAGCTCTCCACGGCTGGATGTGCGTAGGCGTAGAACGCAGCCTTCCCGTAGTTGGGACTCCCCGGCCACCAGCCCACTGCGACCTCCTGGGCGTCCATCGCGTTGCGCATGATGAAGTCAGGCGAGGGCGGGTCGGCTGGCGACCCTGAAAACAGATTGACCGCCAGGTCAAACGACCCCCACCAGGCGTTGACCGGCGTGCAACGGCCGCGGTACGGCGCCCTGAAAGCGGCGAGCACCAGGGCCGCACGAGTGGCAGCGCCGAAGTACGAACCCACCGCCTCAGAGTCGTAAGTCGCGTGCTCTTCGTCCTGGTCCAACGGCGAGCTCCACCACACCTCCTGCGGAGTTGCATCGATCTCGACCGCGCCACCGAGCGACTTGGCAACGTCGAGGAGCTCGCGGGTGACCTCGCCGACCGCGCGATTCGGCGTCAACGCGACGCGGCCCGCACGCCCGTCGCTGTGTTCGACGAACGCCTCGTGCGCGTGCAGGTCAAGCCCGGCGAGCAGCGCGCCGGAACGATTAGGTGCCGGAAGCGGCAGCGTCTCCCACCCGCGCGCGGTCAGTCGCAGCGCGGCGTGCTGCAACTGCGGCTCAGGCGGCGCCAGCGCGACGGCGAGCTTGCCGAGAACCTGCGTGTGGGCGTGCAGCGTGTCGCACGTCGGCGTCCAGTCGGTGTAGTTGAGCCGCGGCCAATCGTCGTTCATTTGCACCTGGTCTCTGATCGATGCTGTCCGGTGAACCTACATTACGAGTGCCCAGCCCTTGTGCTATTCGTGTCCCGATGAGCAGGATTGCCGTGACAGGCGGGAGTGGCAAGGCCGGCCGCGTAATCGTGCGCGACCTCGCTGAGCGAGGGCACGACGTCCTGAACATCGATCGCGCGCCGTCACCGGAGTCCAGTGCGCCCGACAGCGCGATTCCGTATCTGGCTGCCGATGTGACGGATTTCGGCCAGGCGCTCGAAGCGCTCGCCGGCGGCGACGCGATGCCCGGGTTCGACGCGGTCGTGCATCTGGCGGCGATCCCATCGCCCGCCCACGCGACGCCGGACCAGGTGTTCCGCACGAACATGACGAGCACACACGCGGTGTTCGCCACGGCCGCTCGCCTGGGGCTCCGGCGAGTGGTGTGGGCGTCCAGTGAGACGACACTCGGTCTGCCGTTCGAGCGCCCGCCCGACTACGCCCCCGTCGATGAGGCTCACATCTACCCGGAGACGAGCTACGCGCTGTCCAAGGTTCTAGGCGAGGAGATGGCTCGCCAGTTCAGTCGCTGGAGCGGTGTCCCATTCATCGGGCTGCGGTTCTCGAACATCATGGTCCGCGACGATTACGAGCGATTCCCGGGCTATTGGGATGACCCACACCTGCGCAAGTGGAACCTGTGGGGGTACGTGGACGAAAGCCACGTTGCGCAGAGCGTTCGCCTCGCTCTCGAAGCCGACGTGAGCGGTGCCGACAGCTTCATCATCGCGGCCGGCGACACGGTGATGAAGCGGCCCAGCCGCGACCTGATGGCCGACGTGTTCCCCGGCGTCCCGGTTGCCGGCGATGTCGACGGCACAGACACGCTCCTCGCGATCGGCAAAGCCCGGGCGACGCTCGGATACTCACCGCAGTTCAGCTGGCGCGAGCTGTGCTGAGCGCGATCTCACAGAAAGGCCCCGGCGGTCACCGGGTGTCTTGCGCACGACATTTGGGATCGACACAAGAGGGGCTGCAATGTTTGGAGATCGGTGGTGGCGGTTGCCGGCTATCACTGTGTCGGTGCTCGCGGTTGGCGCGTCGGTTGGCGCAGCCGCCGTCGCGCCGGACCAGCAGATCGTCAGGTTTGCCGGCGACGGAAACTTCTGTTCATCGCCACGATGTGGCGCGGGAGGGCCGGCAGCCAAGGCGCACCTGGACTTCCCGTCGGGAGTGGCCGCAGATATGCACGGCAACGTGTACATCGCCGACGGCCTCAACCAGGTCGTGTGGCGGGTCTCTGCGCAGGGCACGATCAGCCGTTTTGCCGGCGACGGCAGGCACTGCACGCCGCGGCGCGGTTGTGGGGACGGCGGGCCGGCCACGAGTGCGCGGCTGTTCATGCCGGCGGGCGTCGCGGTCGATCGCGCGGGGAACGTGTACATCGCGGACAGCAACGACCACGAGGTGCGCAAGGTCTACGCCAACGGCATCGTGACCCGCTTTGCCGGGACCGGGCAAGTCTGCGCGAGGCTCCGCGGCTGCGGTGACGGCGGGCCCGCGTTCCTCGCGACGATGGAGACCCCGTTCGGGGTGGCCGTCGATGCGTCGGGGAACGTCTATGTGACCGACC
>DASYFZ010000264.1:0-2339 GCA_036000295.1 Solirubrobacteraceae bacterium | reverse complement strand
GAGGCCTGGGCGCCGGCGCCCCGCAGCTCGGCAGCGAGCTGCTCGCCGGCCTCGGGCGCGATGTCGGCGATCGCCACTGTCGCTCCCTCGCGGGCCATCGCGCGCGCGTGCGCGGCCCCCATGCCGCTGGCGGCGCCTGTGATCAGCGTCACCTTGCCCGCGACGCGGCCGGCGGTGGTCATGTGTCGTGTCCGGTCATCAGCGATAGTGTACAGTTCTTAACTGAGTTCAGTTCTGTAAATGTTGTCGAGACGACCACTGGAGCTGCTGCATGAGCACCACGACGATGCGAGCGATCCGCTTGACGCAGTGGCAGTCGGATCCCGTCCTCACCGAAGTCCCGGTGCCCGAGCCGCGCGGCGCGGAGGTGCTCGTCGAGGTGGCTGCGGCAGGGCTGTGCCGCACGGACCTCCACCTCATGGGCAGTGCACCAGCCACGTATCCGTACACGCTTCCATTCACCCTCGGTCACGAGATCGCCGGACGGGTGGCCGCGCTTGGCCCCGATGCGTCGGGCGTAGCCGAGGGCGACGCGGTCGTCGTCTACAGCCGGTGGGGCTGCGGCGAGTGCTGGCAGTGCCGGAACGGGCGCGACAACGCGTGCGCGCGCACGCCCCTCGGACCGCACGGCGCGGGTCTGGGGCGAGACGGCGGCCTCGCGGAGTACGTCGTCGTTCCGTCGACTCGCTATCTCGTGGCTGCGGAGGGACTCGATCCAGTGAGTGCCGCACCGCTGACCGATGCCGCGCTGACGCCGTACCACGCCGTCAAGCTCTCGCTCCCCCAGCTGCAGGCCGATACGACGGCCGTCGTGCTGGGCGTCGGGGGCCTCGGGCACATGGGGGTCCAGGTGCTCAAGGCCGTCTGTGATGCCCGGGTGGTCGCCGTGGATTTGCGCAGCGCGGCGCTGGAGTTGGCCCAAGCGGCCGGGGCTGACGCGGTGCTGTCAGCGGATGGCCTGACGCCGGAGGACGTGCGAGCTGAGACGGGTCCAGACGGAGCTGCGGTCGTGCTCGACTTCGTGGGCAACGATGCGACCCTGTCGCTCGCCGCCGGCTCGGTCGCCCAGGGTGGCGACATCACGTTCGTTGGGCGGGGCGGGGGAGAGCTGCGCGTCGGCCCGGGCCTCATCCCGTACGAGACCACCGTTCGCATGCCGACGTGGGGGACCGCCGCCGAGCTCGCCGAAGTGGTCGAGCTCGCTCGCACGGGGGCGATCCGGTCCGAGTCCGAGGTGTACGGCATCGAAGACGCGATCAGCGCCTACGGCAGGCTGCGTCAGGGCGACGTGCTCGGGCGCGCGGTCGTCGTTCCCCGTCAGTAGGAATCCGCGTTCCAGGCGGACCGGGAATCCGCGTGCCAGGCGGACCGGGAATCCGCGTGCCAGGCGGACCGCGAGGGGGTCACCTGCATAACGCCCCACTCCGTTTCGTCCGGCACCCGATTTCGGGCGATAACAGCGCTCAGCGCTGCTTTCGCCCCGAAGCCAAGGCTCGCGGCAATCGAATGGGGCGATATCCACCTCGCGGGCGTAACGGGCCCCCGAGCCCACCCGGTCGGCGGCATCCAATCAAAGCAAAATCGAACTGACCTCACTTCATGTGATACGGTGGGCGCAGAGGGTGGGCTCGCGAAAGCGTGCACCTCGCGACAACCTTGGAAGGAGCTGATTGGGGATGGGACTCGTTGATGGGAAGGTCGCGCTGGTCACCGGCGCCGGTAGAGGACAGGGCCGCTCGCACGCGGTGCGCCTCGCCAAGGAGGGCGCCGACGTCATCGCCATCGACGTCTGCGCCAACACCGTCGAGACGATCCCTTACAGCTTGTCGACCGAGGACGATCTCGACGCGACCATCAAGGAGATCGAGGCCGCGGACCGTCGTGCGGTCAAGGCCGTCGCCGACGTGCGCTCGCTGCCGCAGATGCAGAGTGCCGTCGAGGCGGGCCTGGCCGAGTTCGGCAAGATCGACATCGTCTGCGCCAACGCCGGCATCGGGTCCTGGGCCGTGGCCTGGGAGATGACCCCGCAGCAGTGGCAGGAGATGATCGACATCAACCTGACCGGCGTCTTCAACACCACGCGCGCGGCGCTGCCGTCGATGGTGGAGCGCGGCGAGGGCGGCAGCGTCGTCCTTACGAGCTCTACTGCGGGCATTCGCGCCTACGCCAACACCGCGCACTACACGGCGGCCAAGCACGGCGTGATCGGCCTGATGAAGGTGCTCGCGCAGGAGCTCGGCCCGCATCGGATCCGCGTCAACGCGGTCTGCCCGACAACCGTGAGAACGCCGCTGGTGATCAACGACGCGACCTTCGAGCTGTTCGCCCCACATCTCGAG
>DASYFZ010000234.1:0-2395 GCA_036000295.1 Solirubrobacteraceae bacterium | reverse complement strand
CAGGTGGGCCGACTTCGATCGGGGGTTCTCGGCCACCTCTCCCGGGCTGGGCGCGACGGCCCTCCGGGTCAGCAGCTCGGCCTCGGGCTCGTGCCCGCAGACGCAGATGGGGATCTCGGGCGGGCAGATGCAGCCGCGCGCGCGGCCCACGAGGAATCGCTTCTCGCGGCGATCCTCGAGCGAGTGGAACGAGATCGCCGCGAATCGGCCGTTGGTGCGCAGCAGGTCCCACGCGAGCGGCAGCGCCGCGTCGAGCTGCACGAGCTCGTCGTTGACGGCGATCCGGAGCGCCTGGAACGTGCGCCGGGCCGGGTGGCCGCCGGCGAACTGGGCGGGGACGGGAACCGCCGACTTGATCACCTCGACGAGCTGGTGGGTCGAGCTCAGCTCCTGCCGGCGCCTTGCGCGGGCGATCGCGCGAGCGATCTGGGAGGCATAGCGCTCCTCGCCGTATTCGCGCAGCAGGCGCGCCAGGCGGCGCTCGTCCCAGGTGTTGACGATGTCCTGGGCGGTCAGCTCGTCGTCGGGGTCCATGCGCATGTCAAGCGGCGCGTCGTACGCGTAGGAGAAACCGCGCACCCAGGTGTCGACCTGCATCGAGGACATGCCGAGGTCCAGGTACACCAGGTCGGCGCGCTGTCCTTCCTGCTGGAGCTGCGACAGGCCGCTGACGAAATCGGCGCGGATGAAGCGTGTGTGGCACGGCACCTCGGCGGAGATCTCGGCAAAGCGCTCCTCCGCGATCGGATCGCGGTCGATCCCGATCAGCGTGCCGGTCGGGCCGAGGCAGTCGGCGATCAGGCGGGCGTGACCGCCTCCGCCGAACGTGCAGTCCACGGCAACCTCCCCAGGCCGCGGCTCGGTCAGAGCAATCAGCTCGCCGGCCAGGACCGGGATATGCGTCCTTGTCATGTCAAGTAGTGTCGCCAAGACTCGCTGCGATGTCGGGGATACGGTCGAGAATGTCTTCGTGGTAGCTCTCGTAGGACGCCCGGTTCCAGACCTCGATGCACTCGCCCGAGCCGGTCACGACGACGTCTTTGTCGAGGCTTGCGTAGCGCATCAGTGGGGGCGGGATCATCAGGCGGTTGGCGGAATCGAGCTCTGCGTCAAAAGATGAGTTGAAGAAGAAGCGCTTGAGCTCACGTGCCTTGGGCGAAGACGGGTTCAGGCCATTCAGCGTCTGCTTCGTGTACGCCTCGTAGTCGTCCGGCGTCCAGATCGAGACCGAGCGCGGAGACCCCTCGCTGACCTCGGGTGAGGCGGCGAGGACCAGGCCGGCCGACAAGGCGGCTCGGAACTTGGCGGGCACTGTGAGCCGGTGCTTCGCGTCGAGCGCGTGTTCGAACGTGCCGCGGAAGATCAAGGGATCTCATTTGGATGACCGAATTTCGAACCCGGGTGGCTGGGTGGGAGGAGCCCTGCCACCCGGGTTCCAAGGTGCATGAACATGCATGTCCCACTCTACCCCACTTCTTCCCACTATGCAACCCAACTGTCATCGGCCGTCCCACAAAGGTGCTCGTCTGGCCCCTCCGACGGGTACAGGCCGATTCCGCCTGGCGATCGGGGGTTTCGCGTGATTGCGGGCGGCTCGTCGGCGACTGCACGATCCCGTGCAGTTCGCTGAACTGGGCGCCCGCGTGCAAAATCGGCGCGATTCCGTCCGAGCGGTGTGCTCAGGTGCCCGCGATTCGCCAGCCGCAGGTCGCGGGCTTTCGACATAGGAGTTTTGTGCCGCTATACGCGGTACTCCGCACCCTTGTCGGGGCGGACTCAGGCGACGGCGGGGAGCTCGAGCACGAGCCGTGCGCCCCGATCGCACGGCGCCGCGGCGAGCCGGCCGCCGTGGTCGCGCGCAATCGTCGCGGCGATCGCCAACCCGCGACCACGCGTGCCCCGTCCACCGCGCGGGCGACGCGCCAGCTCTGCCACCGGTGCCGGCAACCCCGGGCCTGCGTCGACGACCTCGATGCGCACGCGCTGATGCTCGGATGCGAGCGAACCGCGAACGCTGATCTCCCCTCCGCCGTGTTCGATCGCGTTGGCGATCAGGTTCCCGGTCGCCTGGGCGAGCCGGAGCCGCTCGCCCCACACGCGCGCCGGATCGCCCGTCCACTCGAACGCGAGCGCCGCCCCGCGCGCGGCCGCCGGCACGCGCCACGCCTCGACCGAGTCGCCGAGGAGCTGCACGACATCGACCTCGCGACGCGCGCGCCCGTCGCGAGCACGTAGCCCGGCGTCC
The DNA here is from genome assembly GCA_036000295.1 of Solirubrobacteraceae bacterium. Taxonomy (GTDB): domain Bacteria; phylum Actinomycetota; class Thermoleophilia; order Solirubrobacterales; family Solirubrobacteraceae; genus Palsa-465. Next base: position 150 of record DASYFZ010000234.1, on the reverse strand, counting down.
GCGAGATCGTCGAGCGCGAGCGCCGCGCGCCCGAGCTCTTGATCCAGGGCCCGCAGCTGCGCGGGTGACAGCTCCCCGACGCGGACACCGAGCTCGAGCCCGAGCCGGGCGGCGGCGAGCGGACCGCGGAGCTCGTGGCAGGCCCGCGCC
>DASYFZ010000220.1:0-5967 GCA_036000295.1 Solirubrobacteraceae bacterium | reverse complement strand
ACGACGCTGCTCGTCAATGTCGGCTGTCACTCCGACGCCCACGAGCAGGCCAAGTGGTTCGGCGACGACATCGCCCTGAAGTCCGGCAAGTACGACCACGACCCGCGCAGCGTGCGCGGGATGGCCGCCGGAATGAAGCTGTTGGGCTCCAACCATCCACCGCTGCATCGGTTCCGCGTTGGCCTCGAGTTTGCGATCTCGGGGCATCGCGAGGTCGACGACATGATCTCCCACCACGCCGCAATCGCGCGCTCGCTGGGCGAGCAGCTTGAGCTTCCGGCGGAGGTGCTCGACGCACTCGGCGGCGCCTACGAGATGTGGGACGGACGCGGCTGGCCAGGCAAGTTGAAAGGGGAGGAGGTGCCGGTCGCGTCGCGGCTGGCGATGCTCGCCGAGTACGTCGAGGTTGCACATCGCGTCGGTGGCGTCGACGCGGCCCGGGAGCTCGCGCGCAAGCGCTCGGGCAAGCAGTTCGACCCGGCGTTCGCCGAGGTGATGTATCGCGACGCCGAGGAGATCCTGGCCGGGCTCGATGCGATCGCGACCTGGGATGCGGTGATCGGCGCCGAGCCGGCGCTCGCGATCGCGCTGTCGGGCGAGCGCTTCGACGCCGCGCTGGGGGCGATCGCAAACTTCGTGGACCTGAAGACCCCATACACGCTCGGCCACGCGCAGGCCGTCGCCGAGCTTGTGGCGTCCGCCGCCGAGCAGCTCGGTCTGTCCGAAACGGAGGTCCGGACACTGCGGCGCGCAGGGCTGGTCCACGACCTCGGCCGGCTTGGCGTGTCGAACTCGATCTGGGACAAGCCGGGGCCGCTCGGCGCCGGCGAGTGGGAGCGAGTGCGGTTCCACCTCTACATCACGGAGCGCATGCTGCACCAGTCGCCCGTGCTGGCGCCGCTCGGGGCGATCGCCGTGCAGCATCGCGAGCGGCTTGACGGCTCCGGGTACCCGCGGGGCCTGTCGGGATCGGCGATCCTGCAGTCGGCGCGGGTGCTGGGCGCCGCGGACGCCTATCAGGCGATGCGCGAGCCACGACCCTACCGGGGCGCGATGGCGGCTCCGGATGCCGCCGCGCAGCTGCGCGCCGAGGTCAGAGCCGGCCGCCTGGATGCCGAGGCGGTTGAAGCCGTTCTGGGCGCGGCGGGCCACCGCGTGGCCCGTCGCCGCACCGGTCCCGCCGGGCTGACGCAGCGCGAGGTCGAGGTCCTGAGGCTCCTGGCGCGCGGTCTGTCCAACAAGCAGATAGCCGCGCAGCTCGTGATCTCGCCCAAGACCGTCTCAAACCACGTCGAGCACATCTACGTGAAGATCGACGCCTCGAGCCGGGCGATGGCAGGCCTGTTCGCGATGCAGCACGGGCTGCTGCCCGAGGAGCAGATCGCGGCCGCCGTGACCGCGTGACACCCCCCGCAAAAGATGGGGGGATCGCCTCATGCCGCACCGACGGCCGTTCTCTACCTTGCGACAAGCACGTCGATCACCGTAGCCAGGAGCAGATCACATGAGTATTTGGGGCCACGTATTCGCAGCGATGTACGACCGCATGTTGGGAAGGATGGAGCGCGCAGGATTGGGGGAGCACCGGAGGGCGCTGCTCGCGGGAGCGACCGGTGACGTGCTCGAGATCGGCGGCGGCACCGGCGCGAACCTGGAGTACTACGGAGACACGGTGCGCTCACTGACGATCGTCGAGCCCGAGAAGCCGATGCTACGGCGCCTGCAGCAGCACATCGAGCAAAGCGCACCGCACGCCAAGGCGCTGCGCGCGCCGGCCGAGGACCTGCCGTTCAACGACGCGAGCTTCGACGTCGTCGTTTCGACGCTCGTGCTCTGCACCGTGGACGACGTGCCCCGCGCCCTGCGCGAGCTGCGCCGGGTCCTGCGCCCCGGCGGAAAGCTGCTGTTCATCGAGCACGTGCGATCAGACGACGAGAAGCTCGCTCGCACCCAGGACCGCATGCTGCCCATCAACGTGCGCATCGCACACGGCTGCCACCCCAACCGCCGCACGCTGGACAGCATCCGCGACGCCGGCTTTGAGATCACGGGCCTCGAGCGCGACACGCTCAAGCACGCGCCGAAGTTCATCCGGCCGCTGATCGTCGGCATCGCGACGCGCAGGCCCGGCGATCCGGACCGTCAGGCGAGCGCCGGCACCGGCACGAGCGAGACCAGCTCCGAGCGGCTGGAAACTCCGACCTTCTCGTAGATCGCCTTGCCGGTCTGACGGGCTACCTCCACGTGAAAGTCGTCATCGCGCGCGCCGGGATCGTGTACGTGAAGTGGCGTCCGTCGGACTCCACGTCGAACGAGATCGGCGCGCGCGAGTTGTTGTAGGCGACCAGCACCTTGCTGCCGTCCGGGTTCAGAAACGCCACGTCGTCCAGGCCCGGAGTGATTGTCTCGACGCCCGAGGGATTCAGGCCATAACCGACCAAGCTCGTCGATGCGATCCGCTGAGCCCCCGGCGCGACGAACGCGCTGACCTGCCCCAGTTGGTAGTACTCGGGCCGGAACGTGACGGCCTGCGTCTGCTCGTTGATCGTCACGGGGCCGGTGCACCCCGGGCAGTCATTGGCCGCTTGAATCGGGCCGCCGCCGGGGTCGAGCGCCACGCTCCACACAGACACGACCCGCGCCCAGTTGCGCAGTGAGGAGATCAGGAACTCCGGGGTCCCAAACGACCTGAGCTCCGGTGAGCACTCGTCGACGATCTGATCGAGCGACGGAGCGCTCTGCTGCATGTGGCTCATCACGGCGGGCGTACCGAAGTAGCAGTGCCATGCGATTCCCGCCAGGTCGGCGGCCGAAGCGCCGGTGGCGACGCCGTTCGCGTAGGCCTGACGGTCCCAGTTGTGGTCGGTCGCGTAGATCTTGGTACTCAGCCCCGCTGCCTGTAGCGCCGGCTTCAGGTCCTGTGAGATGAACTGATCCTCGTCGGCCTCGGGCAACGTGAGCCCCGGATACGGGGTGCCCGATCCGCCCGACGAGGGCTCGTTCTGCGGGGTGACCTCGTCGATCGGGATGCCAAGCCGCTCATATGCCTGGATGAACTTGACGATGTAGTCCGCGAGCGGGCGATATGCCGACGGCAGCAGCGTGCCACTCCCGCCGAGGTTGTCGAACGAGTCGTTGCTCTTCATCCAGGCGGGCGGGCTCCACGGATTGGCGAGGATCTCGAGGCCGGGGTTGATCGCCAGCGCCTGCTGCAGAGCCGGGATCAAGTACGACGTGTCGTGCGCGATCGAGAAGTTCGAAAGGTCGGAGTCGGTCTGGCCCGGAGGCATGTCGTCGTAGCTGTAGGGAGCGCCCACTGTCATCGCGCCCGAGGAGCCGATCGCGACCCGCAGGAAGTTCAGATGGATCGCCGGGACTCCGAGCGCGTTGGGCAGGCCGAGGTTGCCGAACAGCGCCTGCATCAGCGCCAGCCGGCGGTCGGCGGGAAGCTCGTAGTCGAGCAGCCAGGCCGAGCTGTCGGTCATCGCCGCGCCGACTCCTGAGAACTGCTGGTAGCGAACGGCGTCGTCGACGTTGATCACGGGCAGTCCCGGCGCTTGGATCGGTGAGCGCGCGAGCGACGGCCGCAGCGCCAGATATTGAGACAGCCCCGGGTCTGTCTGAACGACTCCGACCGAAGGGATCCAGGACCTGATCAGCGTGTTCAGCTGCGCGGTCAGGCCGCCGAGCGCCGCGATCTCGCCCCGCAGATGGGCGATTCCGCCCGCCGTTGCCCGGAAGGCGTCCGTCAGCGCGACTTTCTGCACACGAGACGCCGCGGTCTGCCGGCGCCGCGCGGCGCCGCGAATCGTGCTGCGCAGCTGCGCCCGGGCCCGCTGCTGACGACTCAGCTCGGGAGCCAGGACGGAGGAGCGGACCTGCGTCAGGTCGACGCGCAGCCGATCCATGTCATCGGCCGACAGCCGGCTGGGATCGAGTGAGAGCGTGGCTGCGAACGCCGGCTTGGCGTGCAGGACTCGCTGCCATGCGCCTGCACGTGCGCTGACCGGGATCGGCCCGGAGCCGATCGGGCTGTTGGCGAACACCTCGAGCCTGACGCCGGCGATGCGGCCGACGTCGCGGTTGGCCACGTAGAAGATGAGCCTGTTCGCGGCGCGTATCACCTGGACGCGGGCCGCGGTGCGCATGCGGGTGATGCGCTCGGCGCCGATCAGGTCGAAGCTGCCGTGCCCGGCGAGCGTGCGGCCGCGCCTGCCCAGCAGAGGAAACCCGGTGCGTGTGAGCCCGCCGCCCTGGTCGATCAGCCCGCTGGGCGTGCTGCCGGAGGCCGTTGGCGCGAGCGCGAGCGCGAGCATCCCGTCGGCGAGGCCCCCGCGCCCGAACGAGCGCTCGATGTCGCCCCGCAACTGGACGGAGACGAGCACTCCGAGCGAGTCGTCGGCCGTCGCCGTGATCGACTTGACCGAGATCGCACGGCGCTCGGCGGCGGTGAGACCCGGGGTCCGGACCGCGGCCTTGTAGGCATGCGTGACGACCCCGGCGGTGGCCGGGGATGCCGACAGCGCCGCCAGCGCCGCCAGGGCCCCCAGGGAGAACACCAGCGCCAAGGTGAGCCGGCTCGCGAGCGGGGTGTGCGTGGTCATCTGGGACATCGCTCTGTAGCCCTAACAGACGAGCGCACCCGAGGTCGCGCTAGGTTCCCGGACGCCCTGATGTCCGGCGACAGATCGCATACCCACCTTGACGGAACCCGTGTCCTCGTGACGGGCGCCACCAGCGGCCTTGGCGCCGCGATGGCCGGGGCACTCACCGAGGCCGGCGCACGAGTGATGGTCACCGGGCGCGACCAAGCACGGGCGCAGGCGGTGGCCGAGACGCTCGGCCCGCTGGCGATCGGATGGCAGCTCGACGTCCGCGACGAGGGTTCGGTCGCGGCGTGTGTCGCTCGGGCTCGCGTGGAGTGGGGAGGCATAGACATGCTCGTCAACAACGCGGGCATCGGCATGCGAACTGTCAACCCCCGGTTCATGTCTGAGCCGCAGCCGTTCTGGGAGGTTACGGCCGCGGGGTTTCGTGACGTGGTCGACACCAAGGTCGTCGGTTGCTTTCTGATGGCGCGCGAGGTGGTGCCGGTCATGCTCGCCGCCGGCGGCGGCCGGATCGTCAACATCTCGATGAACGAGCAGACGATGGTCCGCCGGGGCTTCGTGCCGTACGGGCCCTCGGGCGCCGGCGTCGAGGCGCTGTCGCGGGTGATGGAAGCCGATCTCGCCGGCAGCGCCGTGACCGTCAACATCCTGCTTCCCGGTGGCGCCACCCTGACCGGAATGATCCCTGACGAGGCGTCCGCCGAGACGCGGGCGTCGCTGCTGGACCCCGCTGTGATGGGGCCGCCGATCGTGTGGCTTGCGTCCGAGCGCGCCGCCGGCGTGCACGGGCGGCGCATCGTCGCGACCGAGTTCGACCAGGCCGGCTGACGCACGCCCGCGCAAAACACACGCTTAGCTTCACTCTGGATATCGTCCGCGAGGGGTTTGCTGCGGATACGAGTGAGAGGGGTTCAGGATGAACATGCCTAACGGGCAGGACCTGACGCGCCGGCAGTTGATGGAACGACTCGGGATGGTGGGCGCGGGCGCGTTCGTCAGCCAGTCTGCGCTGGCTTGGATGGCGGGGCCGGGCTGGGCGTCGGTGATCGAGCGCGCGGCGAAGATCAAGCCGGCCGGCTCCGACCTCGAGGCGGTCGAGCACATCGTCTTCCTGATGCTCGAGAACCGCTCCTACGACCACTACTTCGGCGCCTACCCGCGCGGTCGCGGCTTCGACGATCACCCCAAGCATTCGCTCGGCGTGTTCGCCCAGGACTACCCGGGTGGATCGCACGTCGTCCCCAAGAACAAGCTGCTCCCGTTCCATCTGCCCAGCAACCACGGTCTCGAGTCAACCGAGGACCTGACCCACGACTGGGGCCCGATGCACGAGTGCTGGAACCACGGCAAGATGGAC
>DASYFZ010000186.1:0-3455 GCA_036000295.1 Solirubrobacteraceae bacterium | reverse complement strand
GCAACATGAACGTCCTGACCCTGTCGATGGCCGCAGGAGCTTAGGCTCGCTGGGCATTGACGCAGGCTAATTTCGCCCGCGCCGCTTCTCAGCCGTCGGCCGATTGAATGACGGCGTGCAAGACGCTGCCCAGCAGGGATGACCCGATCCCGCCCCTCCGCGGGAGCCCACGACGATCGCGTCCCGTCTACGGCGTCCGCCTGGCTGAGGATCGTGTCCGCCATTGCGCCGGAGCGAGGTGCGCCCGCGGCGTTGCGTCGAGGCTGGCGTCGCGCGCAAGCGCGGCGCCCTCCTCGGCTACCTGCTTGGCCTCCTCCGAGCTCGCGTCGTCCAGTCGCGCATAGTCGGTCGCCGGCGACTCGTGCGAAGCCCGCCGCGCGCGCGACTATTTCGGCGTGCTCCTCCCAGATGACGGATGTGATGAGGATGTGGCCGGCCCCCGACCCGCGTTTCGCTCCGGAGCACGCCACAATGGCTGAATGACGGCAGCGGACAACGAGGGCGAGCCGATCACCGAGGCGGGGCTCGCGGCTCTGCGGGCGGAGATCAGCGAACTGGAAACTGTCGGGCGCCGCGAGATCGCCGCGCGGATCCTGACCGCCCGCGGCCATGGCGACCTCAAAGAGAACGCCGAGTATCACGCGGCCAAGGAGGATCAGGCCCACCTCGAGACGCGGATCCTTCGCTTACGGCAGCGTTGGCGCAAGGCCGTGGTCGTCGACGTTGAGCAAGGCCCTGGGGTGGTGTTCTCGTTCGGGCGCTCCGCCGAGGTACGCGACGAGGAGACCGGCGAGGTACACGTCTGGACGATCGTCGGCGCTGCGGAGGCCGACCGCGAGCAGGGCAAGCTCTCTGCCGAGGCCCCAGTCGGCAAGGCGCTGCTGGGCCAGCCGGCCGGTGCCACGGTCGAGGTGCCAACGCCTCGCGGGAGCCGCCGGCTCACAATCGAGCGCGTTCTCTAGGCGCTCCCGGACGCCCCGGTTAGCAGCGGTTCGCCAGGGTGCGCCCAGGGAGCCTGCCAGGGAGCGCCAGGGACTCGACAGGCGCGAGCGACGGCGCGGGAGAGCATGGTGTGGTGCGACCGATCAAACCGTCAGGAGGAGCGAATGTCCGCGACCGCTTCGACCGAACACGCGGCCGGCGACAGGTCCGCTGTTCGTCCGTTTCACGTGGGGTTTCCAGACGAGGACCTGGCAGACCTGCGCAGGCGCATCAACGCGACCAGGTGGCCCGAGCGCGAGACCGTCACAGATGACTCCCAAGGCGTGCCGCTGGCGATGATGCAGCATCTCGCGAGTTACTGGGGGAGCGACTACGACTGGCGTGCCTGCGAGGCGAAGCTCAACGCGTTGCCGCAGTTCATCACCGAGATCGACGGCCTCGACATTCACTTCATTCACGTTCGCTCGCGCCACGAGGGCGCGCTGCCGATGATCATCACGCACGGGTGGCCCGGCTCGATCATCGAGCAGCTGAAGATCATCGACCCGCTCACGGATCCCACGGCCCACGGGGGGAGCGCATCCGACGCGTTCGATGTGGTGATTCCGTCGCTGCCGGGACACGGGTTCTCTGCCAAGCCCACCAGCACCGGCTGGGACCCTGGCCGGATCGCGCGCGCCTGGGTGGTGCTGATGAAGCGCCTTGGCTACGACGCGTTCGTGGCGCAGGGCGGCGACTGGGGCGCGGCCGTCACACAGGCGATGGGGGAGGAGCCGGCCCCAGAGTTGCTCGGCATCCACTCAAACATGCCGGGGACGGCACCGGCCGAGCTCGTCAAGGGGTTTGAGCAGGGAGAGCCGCCGCCAGCCGATCTGTCCGACGAGGAGCTGAGCGCCTACCAGCAGCTGAGCGGCTTCTACGCCAAGCACGTGGCCTACGCGCAGATCATGTCGACCCGCCCGCAGACGCTGTACGGATTCGCGGACTCGCCGATCGACTGGGCAGCGTTCGCGCTCGACCACGGCGACGGCACCGGTCAACCCGGGCTCGTGGCCAAGGTCCTCGACGGGACCCTCGACAGCGCCCTCACGCGCGACGACCTGCTGGACAACCTCACGCTGTACTGGCTGACGAACACCGGTGTGAGCGCGGCTCGTCTGTACTGGGAGAACAAGCGGGACTTCTTCGACGCCAAGCCGATCACGATCCCGTTTGCGATCAGCGTGTTCCCCGACGAGCTCTACCAGGCTCCACGGAGCTGGGCAGAGCGCGCGTATCCCAACAATCTCATCCACTACAACCGGCTCGACCGCGGCGGCCATTTCGCCGCCTGGGAGCAGCCGCATCTGTTCACGGAAGAGATGCGCGCGGCGTTTAGATCGCTGCGGAAGTAGCACGCAAGCGCGCCAGACTGGCCGCCGCCCGCTGCATGGCGTGCGGCCGGTCTGGGCCGGCGGACGCCTGCCAGATCACCTCATACAACGCGTGCGCCTCGAGGAACGCCCCGAGCTCGGCCCCCGGGTCGCCGTAGGCGGCGACCAGCTCCTCGACAAACGACTGGCTCTGCCCGCGAGCTCTGGCGCTCGAAACGAGCCCGGCGACGTCCCACGCGACGGGGCCGACGCAGACGTCCTCGAGGTCGTTCCAGACCAGCCCGCGCTCGGTGCTCAGCAGATTCGAGATCCCGACGTCGCCATGCAGCGCCTGCGCCGGCAGTGAGCTCTCGAACACCGCAGGGGTCAGTGCATCCAGCTTGAACCCCAGCCACTCGATGTCGTCATGCGTTACCGAGTCCAAGGGCCGCAGATCCGCCAGCAGGCGCGCGAGCCAGTCTCGAATCTCGCTCACGGGGTCGAGATCACCCGGGAAATCGGCGAGAGCGGCGTGCAGGTCGCGCAGCGAACGGCCCAGAGCGGCCGCGTCCGGCAGCGCCGCTTGCAGGTCATGCGCAACGAACTTCCACATCGTCATCCATAGCCCGTCCCGCTCGTGGGGGCCCGGGGGCAGAAGATCGCTGGGTGCCGCGACCGCGTCGGTTCGCTGCGTCAGGAACACTGCGACCGCCACCTCGCGCGACAGCCACCGTTCGGTGTCATCGTGGAGCATCGACGTTGCGGTCATCACCCGTGCGACGACCGGGGCGGGCTTGAGATGCACGAGCACGTTGCTGCCCCCGGAGAGCGGCGCCGCCTCGTTGCAGGTGACGCCCCATTGACGGGCAACCGCCTGAGCGGCAGCGATCGCGCCGGCCTCGATGTCCGCGTCGCCCGTCACGACGCGGGACGTTAGCTGGGCGTATTCACACCCGAGGCTGCGGGGATCGTTGCCGACCCGCGAACCACGGGACACGGAATCGCGCCGCTCTCTGGGAACGGCCGAACCTGACGGCGTGGGGCTGGTCCTCGGTTTGCGTGCGAAGGGGCGGACCACCGGCCCCGATCTTCGTATCGGCCAGCGCCCGCTGCAGCTCGTGATGGAGGTGCATGGGTTCCTCCAGGAATTAGCTGTTTGCA
>DASYFZ010000165.1:0-17465 GCA_036000295.1 Solirubrobacteraceae bacterium | reverse complement strand
GGGTTGTTGGTGTAGGTCACGTACGAGTCGATGCGCGCGTTGGGGACGTCGTAGGGCCCGGCGGCGAAGCACGCCGCGTTCGAGCACACCGCCGTCGAGCTCGACGCGTATGCACCGCCATCGAGCACGATCCGCGCTCGCACGTACACGAGCCGGCCGTCGGCGGTGGCGCCGTGCTCATATCGCATCCGGCACGGGTGGCGGTGGACGTGGCCGAAGAACGACTCCTCGCGGTTGTAGACCATCCTGACCGGCCGCCCGGTGTGCAGGGCCAGCATGCAGGCATGGATCTGCATCGACAGATCCTCGCGGCCGCCGAACGCCCCGCCGACGCCACTCGTCGTCAGGCGCACCTTCTCGGGCGGCAGGTCCAGGCTCAGAGCCAGCTGGTCGCGATCGACGTGCAGCCACTGCGTGGCGATGTAGAGGTCGACGCCACCCTCGCCGTCGGGGACCGCGAGGCCCGACTCGGGGCCGAGGAACGCCTGGTCCTGCATGCCGACTTCGTACTCACCCGAGACGACCACCTCGGCGTGCGCATCGGCGTCCCCGTGGTTGATCCGGACGTGGCGCAGGATGTTGCCGGACAGGTGGAGCTGCGGTGAATCCACCGCCATCGCCTGCTCTGGATCGGTCAGCGGCTCGAGCACGTCGTAGTCGACCTCGATCGCGCCTGCCGCGCGCCGGGCCGTCTCGGGGTCCTCGGCGGCGACGATCGCGATCGGCTCTCCCTGGTAGCGAACGTGCTGCCAAGCGAGCACCGGCTGATCGGCGCGCTCCATGCCGTACACCTTGCGACCGGGGACGTCCTCGTGGGTGAGCACCGCGCGCACGCCCGGGATGACCAGCGCGCGCGAGGTGTCCAGCGCCCAGATGTCCGCGCGCGGGTGCGTGCTGCGCAAGGTCGCGCCCCACAGCATCCCGTCCATCCGAATGTCGGAGGAGTACTCGAACTCGCCCTTGACCTTCGGGATGGCGTCCGCCCGCACCGTCGTCTCGCCGACGACGCCCGGCCGCTGCACCGGAGCGGGAGTGCGTTCTCTGGTCGGGACGGTGCGCACGGTCGTCATACGCGAGCCTCCGCCCGGGCCGCGAGCTCCCGGCTTGCCCGCGCGATCTCGATCGCCACCTGCGCCTCGTCGGCGCTGCGCAACTCGGCGCCCTCGATGATCGACCGCCCGCCCACGAGCAACAACTCGACCGCCTGCGTCGCACCGAAGACGAGCGCCGCAACCGGGTCCTCGATGCCCGCGCCTTCGAGCCCGTCGAGTCGCCAGAGCGCCACGTCGGCGAGCTTGCCGACCTCGAGCGAACCGAGATCCTGATCGCGCCCGAGGCAGCGCGCGCCGTCGATCGTGGCCCGCGCGAGCGCCTGGCGCGCGGTCAGCGCCTGCGGGCCGCCGGCGAGCCGGGCGAACTGCAGCGCCGCGCGCAGCTCGGACGCCAGCCCGCCGTCCTCGTTCGACGCGGCGCCGTCGACGCCCAGGCCGACAGGCGCGCCGGCGTCCACGAGCCGGGCGACCGGTGCGATCCCAGCCCCGAGCCGCGCATTCGAGTTTGGGCAGTGGGCGACACCCGTTCCGGTGGCACCGAAGCGGGCGATCTCGGCATCGTCGAGATGCACGCAGTGGGCAAGCCACACGTCGTCGCCCAGCCAGCCGAGGTCGTCGAGATAGTCGACGGGGCGCACGCCGAAGCGCTCCTGACAGAAGCGCTCCTCGTCGAGCGTCTCGGCCAGGTGCGTGTGCAGGCGCACGCCGCGACGGCGTGCCAGCTCGGCAGCATCGTTCATCAGCCCTGGCGTAACCGAGAACGGCGAGCAGGGCGCCAGCGCGATGCGCACCATCGCACCGGGCGATGGGTCGTGGAAGCGGCTGATCGCGGCCTCGCTGGCGGCCAGGATCGCGTCGCGGTCCTCGACGACCTCGTCGGGCGGGAGCCCGCCAGCCGACTGCCCGAGATCCATCGAGCCGCGGCACGGATGAAAGCGCATACCAACGGACGCGGCAGCGCCGATCTCGACTTCGAGGAGGTCACCCGCCTCGCGCGGGAAGACGTAGTGGTGGTCGGTCGATGTCGAGCAACCCGAGCGCGCAAGCGCCGCCAGCCCGGCGCGCGACGCCGCCCAGCACGTGTCGGCGTCGATCAGCGCCCACACCGGGTAGAGCTCGACCAGCCACTCGAACAGCGTCGCCTGCTGCGCCAGCCCCCGCGTGGCCCACTGGTAGAGATGGTGATGGCAGTTGACGAGACCGGGCGTCGCGAGGTGGCCGCGCCCGTCGATCCGGCGGGATTCGGACCCAACGATCCCGCCCGCCTCATCCGGCGCGGGTCCCTCACCGACAGCGACGATCCGCTCGCCCTCGATCACGACGTGCCCATCGCGATGCTCGGTTCCGGCGGCGTCGACGGTCGCAATCGCGCAGCCTTCGATCACGGTGCGCGTGGTCACGTCCGATCGGCCTCGGCCATCCGCTCGCTCGCCAGCGCAACGGCGTCGAGGATCTTCTCGTAACCCGTGCAGCGGCAAAGATTGCCGGCCAGCGCCTCGCGGATCTCGGGGTCGCTTGGGCGCGGGTTGCGGCGCAGCAGGTCGTGGCTGGCCACAATCAGCCCCGGAGTGCAGAACCCGCACTGCACCGCGCCCGCCTCGACGAACGCGCGTTGCACCTCGTCCAAGCCGTCGCCATTGGCGATCCCTTCGATCGTCACGACCTCCCGGCCCTGGGCCTGCGCAGCGAGCACCAGGCACGCGCACACGACCTTGCCGTCGAGGTAGACCGAGCAGGACCCGCACTCGCCCTGTTCGCAGGCGTTCTTCGAGCCGGGGAGGCCCAGATGCTCCCGCAGCGCGTAAAGCAGGCTCGCCCCTTCCCAGGCTTCGTCCACCTCCCGGTGCTCGCCGTTGACCGTGATCGTCAGGCGCATCGGTACGCCTCCCACGCCCAAGTGAGCGTCCGTCGTCCGAGCACTCCGAGCGCGTGATGGCGGTACCGGGCGCTCCCCCGCACGTCGTCGATCGGCCGCGCGGCACGCTCGACGAGCTCGCCGAAGTGGGCGAGTGCCGCGTCTGGAATCGGTGCGCGCTTGCTCCACAGGTCGTGCTCGTCGAGCACCCCGGCGATGAAGCCCTCCGCTTCCTCGGGCCGGATCGGCGTGGGACCGGCGGAGCCGATGCAGGCGGCCACAAGTCGCCGGCCCGGCCAGATCGACAGCGCGAGCGAGCAGACCGCAATGACCATTGCGTTGCGTGTACCGATCTTGGCGAACTGCTGCGGGCCGTCAGCGGGAGGAATGTGGAACGCAGCGATCAGTTCGTCGTCCGCGAGGCAGTTTCGCTTTGGCCCGGTGACGAACTCGCGCACTGCAATCCGCCGCGTCCCGGCGCTTGATGCAAGCTCGATCTCGGCATCGGACGCGAACAGCGGCGGCAGCCCGTCCCCCGCCGGAGACGCGGTCCCGAGGTTGCCGCCGACGGTCCCGCAGTTGCGGATCTGAGGCGATCCCACCGTGCGCGAGGCGATTGCCAGTCCAGGCAGGGGGTCCCGGAGCTCGTCGATCAGCCGCGCGTACGTGACTCCGGCGCCGACGCGCAGGCGCCCGTTGTCGGGGCCCCAGTCGGTCAGCTCGGGGATCCGGGTGAGGTCGAGGATCACCCGCGGGCGGATGCGGTCGAAGTTGAGTTCGACCATCAGGTCCGTCCCGCCGGCGATCGGCACCGCGTCAGCATGCGCGGCCTTGAGCTCGAGCGCCTCCCGCCAGCTGTCGGGCTGCAGCACTTCCACGTCGGTAGTCTCGCTCACCGCCGCCGTCGCGGGCAAACGGCACATCGATGAGCGACTCCATGACCTATGCAGCGGCCGTGCTTGCGCGGTGCGACGAACTCGCCGCCTTCAGCGAGGAGCCAGGTCGCCTGACCCGACGGTTCGCGACAACCGCGCTGTGGCAGGCCGGCGAGCAGGTGCGCGAGTGGATGGAGGCCGCGGGAATGGCCGTGACGCGCGACGCGATCGGCAACCTCATCGGCAGCCTCGGCGACGGCGATGGCCGGAGGTTGTTACTCGGCTCGCACCTCGACACGGTGCGCGACGCGGGACGCTACGACGGCATGCTCGGGGTGCTCGTCGCAATCGCCTGTGTCGAGCGACTGCGCGATCGGGGACGGTCGCTGCCATACGCGCTCGAGGTGCTCGCGTTCGCCGATGAGGAGGGCGTCCGCTTCGGCACCGGTTATCTGGGCAGCAGCGTGGTCGCCGGCTGTTTCGACAGCGCAGACCTGTCGCGACGCGACGCGGCCGGCGTCACGTTGGCCGACGCAGTGCGCGCGTTCGGCGGCGACCCGGATGGCCTGACCGGCGCCGGGCGCGACCCGGCCGACCTGATCGGCTACTACGAGGTCCACATCGAGCAGGGTCCGGCGCTCGAAGCGGCCGGCGTCCCGCTGGGGGTCGTCGGCGCGATCGCCGGGCAGACCCGGGCGCGGATCGTTTTCACCGGCGAAGCGGGACACGCGGGCACGGTGCCGATGGCTTTGCGGCGCGACGCCCTGGGCGCCGCGGCCGAGTTCGTGAGCGCCGTCGAGACGGTTGCACGCGCCCACGACGACGCCGTTGCCACCGTAGGGGAGCTCGACGTGCAGGACGGCGCGAGCAACGTGATCCCCGGCCGCGTCGTCCTCAGCCTCGACGTCCGCCACGCCGCGGACTCGGTGCGGGCGTCCGTCGGTGCGCAGCTCTTGGAGCGCGCGGTTGCGATCGCCGATGCTCGCGCCGTGGTGCTCGAATGGGACGCTGCACAGGAGACTCGCGCTGTCGACTGTTCGACAAGCCTGACCGAGCTCGTCGCCGAGGCGATCGCGGCGTCCGGCCATCCAGTCGTGCGCCTGACGAGCGGCGCCGGCCATGATGCGGTCATGCTCTCGACGATCGCTCCGATCGCAATGCTGTTCGTCCGCTGCGCCGGCGGCGTCAGCCACAGCCCGGCCGAGTCGGTGACTGCCGAGGACGTCGCGGCGGCGATCGACGCGACGACGAGGTTCCTCGAGCTCGTGAGATGAGCTTCGACGTTCTAGTTCGCGGCGCAACCGTGGCCGGCGCCGGCGCTGGCGGGCAGCGCCGGCTCGACATCGGCGTAGCCGACGGACTGATCGCCGCGCTCGCTCCTGAGCTGGCGGGACCCGCGACCGAGGAGATCGACGCCGCCGGCCTGCATCTCATGCCGGGGGTCGTTGACGCGCACGTGCACTTCAACGAGCCCGGTCGCGCCGACTGGGAGGGCTTTGAGACAGGCACGCGCGCGCTCGCCGCGGGCGGCGCGACGGCAGCGATCGACATGCCGCTCAATTCCCACCCGCCGACCGTGACCGCCGCTGCGTTTGACGAGAAGCGCCGCTGCCTGGAGCGCAGCGCGCTCGTCGACATTGCGTTGTGGGGCGGCCTTGTCCCGGGCGGTGTCGAGGCGATGGACGAGCTCGCCGCGCGTGGCGTCGTCGGGTTCAAAGCATTCATGTGCGCAAGCGGCATCGACGACTTCCCGGGCGTCGACGACCTGACGTTGTACGAGGGGATGTGCCGCGCGAGGTCCCTCGGGCTGCCCGTTGCCGTGCACGCCGAGAGCGAGGCGATCACGGCCGGCCTCGCGCAGCGCGCACGGGCCGAGGGGCGGACCGCCATGCGCGACTTTCTCGCATCGCGCCCGGCCGTCGCCGAGCTCCAGGCGATCGCGCGGGCTGTCGCGCTCGCGCAGGAGAGCGGCTGTTCGCTGCACGTGGTTCATGTCTCGACGGGACGCGGCGTGGGGCTCGTGGCCGACGCACGCGCTCGCGGCGTCGACGTCACCTGCGAAACCTGCCCGCACTACCTGGTGCTCACCGAGGAGGACGCCGAGGCTCTCGGCAACGTCGCGAAATGCGCGCCGCCGTTGCGCCCGCGCTCCGAAAGCGAGGCGCTGTGGCGCGCGCTTTCCGACGGCACGCTGCCGATCGTCGCATCGGATCACTCGCCTGCGCCATGGGCGATGAAGGAAGCCGACGACGCGTTCGCCGCTTGGGGAGGCATCTCCGGCGCTCAGACGATGCTCGCGCTGCTGCTGACCGAGGGCTACCGCGCCCGGGGTCTTGAGCTCGACGTCATCGCTCGGGTCACGTCGAGCTACGTTGCCCGCAGGTTCCGGCTCGCCGGCAAGGGCCGCCTCGAGCCGGGCGCCGACGCCGATCTCGTGCTCGTGGACCTAGCCGGTTCACAAGCGCTTTCGGCCGAAGGCCTCTACTACCGCCATCGCCACAGCCCGTTCGTCGGGCGGACCCTGCGCGCCCGCGTCGCCCGCACGCTCGTCCGCGGCCGGACAGTGTTCGCCGACGGCCGGATCGTCGGTCCGCCCGCAGGGCGCCTGCTGATTCCTTGCACCGAAATGGAGAGTCCATGACCACGCTGTCGATCACCGCCGGGCCCTACAGCTTCCGCGCCCGTCTCGAGGAGGAGCGCGCGCCGAAGACGTGCGAGGCCTTCTCGAAGCTGTTGCCGTTCGAGCAGAAAGTGATCCACGTACGGTGGAGCGGCGAATCGACCTGGATCCCGCTCGGTGATTTCGAGGTCGGCGTTGGCTTCGAGAACCACACCAGCCATCCTGCACCTGGCGAGATCCTCCTCTACCCCGGCGGCTACAGCGAGACCGAGATCCTGCTGCCCTACGGCGGCTGCATGTTCTCGAGCATCGTCGGCCAGCTCGCGGGCAACCACTTCCTGACGGTCGTCGAGGGCAACGAGAACCTCCGCCCGCTCGGCGAGATGACCCTCTGGCAGGGCGCTCAGGACATCGTGTTCGCCCGCGAGTGAGCAGCGTCGAGCTCGGCTAGGTGGCCGGCTCGCGCGGCGTCGTCCAGGAACGCCGCATCGAAGCTGTTGCGGGCCAGCTGGACCAGCGCGGCGTCGTCGAGCCTGAGGGCCTCTGCGACTCCGGCGAGGTTCTCCCCGACGTACCCACCGAAATAGGCGGGGTCATCGGAGTTGACTGTCGCGCACAGCCCGTGGTCGAGCATCCTCGCCAGCGGGTGCTGCCCGAGCGTTTCCACGACGTTCAGCTTCACGTTCGAGAACGGGCATACGGTCAGCGGAATCCGATCGGCCTCGAGGCGCGCAACGAGGTGACGATCCTCCAGACAGCGCACGCCGTGGTCAATCCTCTCCGCGCCGAGCACATCGAGCGCTTGCCAGATGTAGTCGGGCGGGCCCTCCTCGCCCGCGTGTGCAACGACCCGGAACCCGGCGCTCGCCGCCTGTTCGAAGACGTGGCGGAACTTCTCCGGGGGATGGCCCACCTCTGCGGAATCGAGGCCCACGCCGAAGATCACGTCGCGGTGCGGGAGCGATTGCTCCAACGTCGCCATCGCGTCTTGCACCGACAGATCACGCAGAAAGCACATGATCAGTTGCGATGTGATCCCGCGCTGCCGCGCCTCGGTCAATGCCCGAGCGATTCCGCCCACCACGGTTTCAAACCGAACACCGCGAGCCGTGTGAGTCTGCGGGTCAAAGAAGATCTCGGCGTGACGAACGCCCTGGCTTCGCGCGCGCGCAAGATAGGCGGATGTGAGCTCGTAGAAGTCCTGCTCGTGGATGAGCACCGAGCAGGCCTGGTAATAGACGTCCAGGAACGACTGCAGGTTGCTGAACCGGTACGCGCGGCGGACCGCGTCCGGGTCGGCATACGGGAGGCTGACACCGTTGCGCCGGGCGAGCTCGAACATCAGGTCCGGCTCAAGCGTCCCCTCGATGTGCAGATGCAGCTCGGCTTTGGGCAGCGTCAGGGGGTCGATCATTTGCCCAGGTTATTTCCCCAGTCCGGACGGAACTGGACGCTGATCCGCGCACCGAGGCAGCCGGCGACCTTCGGGATGCCGTGCAGCCAGGTCCGCTGGCAGCTTCCGCCCATCACGAGCAGATCCCCATGACCGATGCTGAGCCGCAGCCCGGGACCGCCCGACTTCGGCCGCAGTCCGAACGGGCGCGTGGCGCCGAGCGAGATGATCGCGACCATCGTGTCGCGCGCGCTCTCGCGCGCGATCCGGTCGCCGTGCCAAGCGACGCTGTCGCTGCCATCGCGATACAGGCACAGCCCAGCGCTCACGAACGGCTCGCCGAGCTCCGCTTCATAGTGGGCATTCAGCGCGCAACGCGCCTCGTCGAGCACCGGATGCGGCAGCGCCTCGCCGGCCGAGTAGCCGGCGAGCAGCCGCGGAATCCGCACGGTCCTGTCGTACATGTGCGTCTGCTCCTCGTGCCACGGCACGACGCGTGCGAGGACATCGAAGAGCTCGTCGGCGGCGGTGATGAAGCCCGGACGCAGGTCAATCCAGGCGCCGTCGGACAGCGGCCTGCGCTCGACCGCGGAGCCGAGCTCGGCCACCCCGAGCTCGCCCAGCGATCCGAACAGCGAGGGTTGGACGACGAGCGGCACGCGCTGGATTCTAGCCCCACTACGAACAGACGTTCGCCCTCGCGCGGCCTGGGCTCGCTCGCGGTCAATTCATCATTGCCAACGTGTTCTGGATATGTACCTTCCCGGCATAGGCGCCGACGGCTGCGCAGCGCCCGGAGGCGCACGAGATGCCCAGCAGCGCGCCGTGTGCGAAGTCGGAGGGGTGCGGCGCCGGTTCCAGTCGCCACCGCTTGCCGTTCCAGGACTCGATGAAATACGCCGCTGCGTGATCGGGGGTGTACTCACCGATAGCGGTGCACGCTTTTGCGGAGGTGCACGACACGCCATTGAGCGCGACCTCGCTGGAGCTCAGCGAGATATCCGCCGGGTTCGGGGTCGGCTGAACGCGCCAGGTCTTGCCGTTCCACCTTTCTGCCAGCGTCGGTCCGCCCGGGTGACTGAAGTCGGTGCCGGTCGCCGTGCACGCCCGCGCCGAAGTGCAGGACACCGCGTCAAACACGCCGGCGGTCGCCTGGTGCGGCAATGGCACCGCCTGCACCTGCCAGCCGTCGCCATTCCAGGACAGAGCGAGCGGCCGAGCGTTTCCCGTGGCGTTGTTCCAGCCGACTGCTGTGCAGACGCGCGCTCGGGGGCACGACACGCCGACGAGCGTCGTGTCCTTGGCGAGCTGCGGCATCACCTGGAGGCGCCAAGTCTTGCCGTCCCACGTCTCGCTGATGGCGTGTTGTGGCGCGCCCAGGGTGTGGCCGACGGCAACGCATGAACTCGCCGACGTGCACGAGACCGCATAGAGCGAGGACGGACCCTTGATCGCCGGGACGGACTGCGCCCGCCAGCGCTTGCCGTTCCAAATCTCTGTGAGCGCGGTGTTCTGACGCCCTGCGCTGTGAAACGCGCTGCCGACAGCGACGCACGTGCGGGCCGACGGGCACGAGACCCCGAAGAGCGAGTCGCTGGTGCCTTTGGGAGCGGGAGTTGGCTGTATGCGCCAGCTGTTGCCGTCCCATCGTTCCGCCAGCGGGAACGTGAAACTGGAAAGCGAGGCCGCAGACGAGCCGACCGCGGTGCACGCCCGTGCCGAGGAGCAGGACACCGACCCCAGCACGCTGACCTCGGCGCCGGCGGGATCCGGCGTTGGCTTGAGCGTCCATATGCGACCCCCAAGCGCGGCGCTAGATCCGCCGGCCAGCGCCCCGCCGGCCGTGGTAACCGCCGTCAACCCGAGCAGCAGGACGACGGCCCGTCGCCTGACCGCATCCGTTCGGCTGCAAGTAGCCACCCCTTCTCCCTTCCTTGAAGAAATCCAGATCCTACTTTCCGGTAGGTCGGACGTGAGCGACGGAGAGCGTACAGAAGGATCGTCGTGTCTCACGACTGAGATCCTCTACAACCGCCGGCCTGTCAACTAAACGCGTCCCGCAGACGCCGGCGGCTCAGCCGGAGTTGTCGACGAGCTGAGCGATCTCGACGAAGTCGATCGTGGGCTCGACGCCGTACAGGCCGGTCACGCGCTGGCGCAGCTCGTCCGAGAAGAAGCTCCTGGCGGCGTCCTCTGAATCCCAGACGTAGAAGTTCATCGCGCGCCGTCGCGCGTCGTCGACCGTGAAGGCCTTGAACCTCAGCCCGGGCATGCCCTCGAATGTCTTGCGGGCGTTCTCGGCAATCGAGACCACGCGGGCGTGATCGAAGTCCTCGTCGTATTGGAAGGTGATGCTCACGCCGATCACGGTGGGTCTGACCCTAAAGGTTTCGACGAAACCGGTCCAGCCGCCTCGGTCGCGGCGAAGACCAGGCTCGCCGTCAGTTGTCGTACTCGGAGTCCGTGTCGGTCTCAAACGGTGGAAGCTCGCCGTTCATCAGCCGCTCGAGCTCCGCATCCCAGTCGTTCAGTCCGATCAGCAGCGCCTTGACGGTTGCGAGCTCATCGTCGACGGCCATGACGTCGTCTCGCAGCTGCTCGCGGGCGGCGTCGTCGATCTCGGCAGCGCGGTGCTCGAGCTGATGCGCGACCCGCCCTACCGTGCCGCTGGCCTGGGTCAGTAGCCAACGCAGAGTTGGCAGCAGCTCCTCGCCGATCGCGTCGGCGACCTCCCACGGATCCCAGCTCGGTGCGTCTGCGGGCGCGCCGGGATCGCCCGGCTTACGCACGGCGAGTCGTATGTCGATGGCAGCCCGATCGTCGTGATCGAGCGCGGAAAGAGTCTCTTCGCAGGCCTTCGCGAGAGCCTCGCACGGCGTTTCTGGGATGGCAGTGTGCGGCGGCGGATCGCCGCTGGCGACATCAACCCCCCAGCGCTCGCTGACGTAGGCCTCGAACGTAGGGTGGCTGTCGCGGTAGAGGTGTCGATCGCGGATCTCGCCCAGGGCGTCGCCCACTTCCGTGTAGGTGTCCAGACCGGGCCGCACGATCGCTTCGAGTTGATCGAGGTTGTCGATTTCGGCGGGAGTCAGGTCCTCTTCAGGGTTGATTCTGCTCATCACATCTCACAGTTCGCCTGGCCGTGCCCCGGGACTTCGCGAGAGGCAGTGGCGCGTTGGTGTCTGCATTACCTATCGCGCGCAGCGGCGCGGGTTACCCCGCGGGGTCCAGGACTTACGCAACTCCTAGGAAGAAACCGAACCGACGATGTCAACGGCTAAGGATCGACTTGATCCCAGCGCAGCGGCGCGTCGACGAGCCGCGGGAAGTTTCGCTCCAGATAGGTCGCGAAGCCGCCGATGTGAGCGGCCATAGCGGAGGCGGCGCGGTCCGGGGCGCGGCGAGCGATTGCTTGATAGATCCGCGCGTGCTCTTTGCATACCGCCTCACGTAACTCGATCGGATGCTCGACCCCGAGTGGCACACCGTCCGAGATCCAGTTGAGCGACGTGATCAGCAGCGCGAACACCTGGTTGCCGGCGGCTTCGGCCACGAGCGCATGAAAGCGTTCATTCTCGGCAAGGAAGAAATCGACGTCATCGATGTGGTTGCGCATCGCGTCGAGCGATTCATGCAGCCCCTTGAGTGACTCATCGGAGATGTGCTCGGCAGCCGTGCGCGCAAGCACCGGCTCTAGAACGGCGCGAGCCTCCAGCACCGAACGGAACGACGAGTGCGTCAACTGCAGCATGATCGCGATCGAACTGGCAAGGTGCCGCGGCTCCGGTCGTGCGACGATCGGGCCGCCTCCGGGACCGGTCTTGATCGTGATCACGCCCTGGATCTCGAGGAACCGGAGCGCCTCGCGAAGGGTGCCGCGCGCAACGCCGTACTGCTCGAGCATCTCGCGCTCAGGACGGAGTGGTGTGCCGACCGGCAGAGCGCGGTCAGCGATCTCGGCGACAATTCGCTGCGCCAGCAGGGTGGCCGTCTTACGTGGCCTGTAACCGTCGCGGCCGCGGGAGCGGTGCACCACCGTTGGCGGCGAAGTCTCGTCAGCCATATTGCTTATCCTAGACCGGGTTTGCCGCGCGCAGGGCGCTTGGATGCACCGGCTATGCGATTGATCACGTCCTCGACGGCTGAGCCGGCAGCCGCGCTACCAGACTAATCCGAGCGCTATGGTCGGATTAGTCTGGTAGAATAGGCGCTGCGCTCAGAGAGCCCAGCTCTTCTCGCTTCCGGGGCGGCGTTCCAGCCAGAAGAGCAGAAAGGCGTCGGCTGTGACCGCCGCAGCAAAGAAGTCCCGCTCTCGGAGCGTAGCCGCGCGACCCGACTCGGCAGCAATCTCGTTCCTCGTGTTCGAGGACAACAGCGGCGACTACTGCTGGTCGATCGTCGGTAGCGACGGCGAGAGCCTCGCGCAGTCCAGGCCATACTCGACGCTCGATGACGCGGCGTCGGCGGCAAGCGTCGTTCGCGACGGTGCCGGGTTCGGGCGATCGTGACCGACATGCACATCCGGCTTCTCCGCCGCGTTGCCCTGCAACGACGGCTGAAGCTCGACGACCACGACGCCGCCGATCATAAAGGGGAAACGGAGGCTGGACACCGGAGACACCTCCAGCGATCCGTGACACGAACCGCTGAACGCGTCGCCGAAGCCCAGGCGCGACGCCGCGCACCGGCGAACGACTGAAGGGAACAGAATGGCTACCAAGCACAAGGTGACCGTGTCGACGGGACCGTCGCACGGCCGCGGCACTACGGCTGAACGACGCGCGGCGCAGATCGCCGCGCTCGCGACCCAGCAGGCGGAGCTCAAGCAGGAAGCTGCGCAGCGCCGCGCCGAGCGCGGCGATCACAACGGTCCGACCGCCAAGGCGGCCGCGGCGAGACGCACCATCTCGCGCTGATCGGCTGATCATCGCAGCGCTCGGTCACCGCGGTTCACGAGCACCTTCGCTTCGCCGGCGGCTGGCGATCAGCGTCCTCGGGGCGACCGTCGTCGCCGGCGCGCTCGGAGTCGAGCTCGCGGGACGGCGGGGCCAGTTCACGGCGGCGATCCACGCCGCTCCGATCTGGATCCTGTCGTTGGTCGTGGTGCTCCAGCTTGTCTCTCTGATCGCGCGCACCGAGGCATGGCATGTGTGCGTCCGGGCGACCGGTGCGACCGTCGGCCGCCGCCCGCTGTTCCGCGCCGCCGGCGTTGGCTACCTCGCAAGTCTGCTCAACGGCTCACTCGGCGTTGCTGCGCGGATCGCCACTCTGCGCCGTACCGCACCGCACGAAAGCCCGCATGTGCCCGCGCTGATGGCCGCCGAGGTACCGATCATCAGCGTCGAGGTCGCGCTGACGGCGATCTTCTCGTTCACCCTGGTCGGGCCGCTCGGCGTCCCCTGGTGGGCACCCGTGATCGCGGTCGCAATCGCGGGCGCAGCAGTGCTCGGACTCGGTCGCCTGTCGAACCGCCGCCAGCTTGGACTCTGGTCGGGCCTCGCGGTCATGCACAGCCACCGGGGCCGGATGATCGTGTTCGTCGTGCTGGGAATCTGTGCGCAGATCGCGCGCAACTGGCTGGTGCTGCACGCAATCGGGGTGGACGTCTCGCTGTTCGACGCGATCGCAGTGCTGATCGCGACGTTCACGCTTGGTCAGCTCCCAATCGGTCCCACCCTAGGCCCGGCAGCAGCCGTGCTGATCCTCGGCTCGCATGGAGTCGCGACCGTGGCCGCCGCGGGGGTGCTGCTTACTGCTACCGCCACGGTCGGGTCCCTCTGCTACGCCGCGTGGGCGCTCGCCGATCATTTCGGCGCCCGCCGCCTGGCCCTCAGCCCCGAGCCTGTCGAAAGCCCCGAGCCCGTCGTCGCAGCAATCCCGGCGTAGCCGCAAGGGGGCAAATCCGACTCTGGCGCGGGGACGGATCATCTTTTCAGGGTGATGCGGCGCCGCCGGATCGCGCGAGAGTCCACTCATGCCCGAGGGCCTGTCGGCATCTGAGGTCGGGAAGGAGATCGCTGAGCACCGCGAGCACGCTGAGCACCGCGAGCATGCCGAGCACGCTGAGCACCCAGCCCATCCCCACGCCCGTCGTGATCGGCTGCTCTCGATCATCGAAGCGCTCCTGCTCTCGGTCGTTGCCCTGATGGCCGCGTGGTCGGGATATTCGGCCGCCAAATGGAGCACCGAGTCGTCCCTTTCGTTGTCGAAGGCATCCAGCGCCAAGAGCGGCGCCAGCGCCGACCAGATCCAGGCAACGCAGATACGCACGCTCGACTCGGTGTCGTTCAACGCGGTGGAGGGCGCCTACGTCACGCACAACACCCGACTGTTCAACCTGACGATCAAGCGCCTGCGAGCCGGTTACAAGCCCGCCTTCAACGCCTGGCTCGCGACACATCCTCTGAAGAACCCGAACGCCCCGGCGGATCCATCCGACATGCCGCAGTACGTGATCCCACAGGAGAAGCAGGCCGCCGTGCTCACCGCCCGGGCCAATGAGCTCTTCAGCGAAGGTCAGTCCGCCGCAGGAACCGGGGACAAGTACGTGCGGCTGACCGTGCTTCTCGCAGCAGTCCTATTCCTGGTAGGGATCGGCAGCCGCTTCCCCGCGCGCGCAGCGCGTCACGGCCTGATCGCGGTCGCCGTCGCGCTGCTGGTGGTCTCCGTGATCCAATTGCTGGGTCTCCCGGGGCCGCCGCCGTGACAAGGCTGTAGGCGAGCGCCGTGGAACGCCGCCAGCGTCTTGGCCCATCCTCATGGACGCATGCGGATGATCGACGTCCCGGTGGATCGCTCGGTCGGGTTCAGCACGGCGATGGCATCGTCGAGGGTCGCGACGTTGCCGATGTTCGTTCGCAGGCGTTCGTCCCGCACGCGCTGGACGATCTCACTCAGTTGGGCACGATCGGACTCGACAACGAAGTCGACCGCCAGGCCGTCGGCGGAGCCCTCGCCAAAGCGATTATCTTGCGCGTCCTGTGAGGGCGGCGCGTCGGCTGGTTCATCGGCTGCGGCGCGACCGCAGACATCGAACGCGAGGAAAGTGACGATGGCCCGTTTGAAGGACAAGGTCGCCCTCATCACCGGGGGCGAGAGTGGAATCGGACTGGCGACGGCGCGGTTGTTCGTGTCCGAGGGCGCCAGCGTGCACCTCGTCGGGATCGAGGACGACAAGTTGAGCGCGGCGGTCCACGAGCTCGGGGACGACCACGCGTCCTCGTTTGTCGCCGATGTCACCGACGAGTCGGCGGTGCAGCGCGCAGTCGCTGCCGGTGTAGATCGCTACGGCCGGCTTGACGTTGTTGTCAGCAATGCCGGCATCAGCGGCGAGATGGTCCCGATCGTCGATTACCCATCCGAGGTGTTTTCGCGCACGCTCGCGGTGCACGTGCTCGGTGCCTTCCACGTCCTCAAGCACACGATCCCGCACATCCCCGACGGCGGGAGCGTAATCATCACCTCGAGCGTGGTAGGCCTGATTGGGCCACCCGGGGCATCCGGCTATGTCGCCGCCAAGCACGCCCAGGTGGGGCTGATGCGGACCGCGGCCAAGGAACTCGCTGCGCGCCGCATCAGGGTCAACACGATCCATCCTGGACCGACGTCGACCGGTTTTCAGGACGACATCGAGATGCGTGCGACGCACTTACCGCGAGACGAAGCCGCCAAGGCCTTCGACGCGATGATCCCGCTCGGCCGCCACACAACCACCGAGGAGATCGCGCACGGCATGCTGTACCTGGCCGCCGACGAGAGCGCGATGGTCACATCCCACAGGCTCTCGATCGATGGCGGCATGAGCGGCTGATCACCTCCGCCCTCCAGAAGCTCAACCACTCGTTCTCTGGTTACTGTCCGCGCCCCCGGAGTACCCGGGGGCGCGGATATTCGAATCACTGGTGCGCCACGGAGGTGGAGACGGCGCGAACGAAGGCCGAAATTCGCTGTCCGCGTCAGGAAATCGGTCGCGGCCGGTGGCCGAGTTGTGGCCGAGTCGATCGCGCGAGCCCGATTCATTGTGGCCGTCCGGTTCCTGCCGACAGTCCCAAACGCGCGGACGCACGTGATATGCGTAACCATCGCCAATCAGCCTCACCATGGCGCCGCACCGGGTCTGCCCGTCCCAGTGATTCTCGGGGTATCGATGACGGCCGCCGGCGTTGTTTATCCGGTCACCGATGCCGCGCTGCATCACACCTCGCCGATTCTGATCGCGACGCTGCGTGCACTCGCCGGCGGTGCATTGCTTACAGCGATCCTGCCGCTGGTCGGAAGCCGTCTGCCGCGAACGCGACGGCTGTGGGCGTGGGCGTTCGCGATCGGATTCGGCAACACCACGCTGACCCAAGTCGGGATCAGCGTCGGGACGCAGCGCGCGGGCGCAGCGGTCGCCGCGGTACTCCTGAACTCCTCGCCATTCTTCGTCGCCGTAATCGCCCGGCTCGCGCTCGCCGAGTCGATCACCCGCCTGCGTGCGGGCGGGCTGGTCATCGGATTCAGCGGCGTGCTGGTCGTCGTGCTCTCGCATCCGGGGAGCGTCGGTCACGGCTCGCAGCTGGCGATCGGGTTTGCGCTCTCACTCCTCGGTGCGCTGGGATGGGCGTTTGGCGGCTTGGGGATGAAGGTTCTCACGCAACGCGAGCCAGACCTCGACATTCCCGGTATCACCGCTGCGCAGTTTCTCGCGGGCGGCGTTCCGCTGATCCCGCTCGTGCTGGTCGCCGGCGGATCGACTGACTGGACCCGGCCTTCGCTGGACGCGCAGCTCGTGTTCCTGGTTCTCGGGGGGCAGGTACTGGTCTACCTCGGGTTCAACGCGGCGCTCGGCCGCTGGCCATCGACGCGCGTCTACGCATGGACCTTCCTCGTCCCAGCCGTCGCGGTCGTGATCGAGGCCATCCACGGCGCGCTCCCCAGCCCAAGCGCGATGATCGGCGTGGTGCTCGTGATCATCGGCGTGGCGATCGTCAACCTCCCACGGGCAGAAGCGGCAGCCGTTGCGCCGAACCAAGCACCGCCCATCGCGACGGACGACCGACACCCGACGCCGTCGTGATGTGCGCCTCGCGCCACCCTCCCGCCGGGGCCTGCGCTAGGGCCAAGCAGTCAGCAGCCAGCTGCAGCGCGAGCCGAGTCTTGCCGGCGCCGCCGGCGCCGGTACGCGTCAGCAGTCGGGTCTCACCCAGCGCGGTCCGGAGTGCCCGGAGCTCGTCGGCGCGTCCGACGAAGGTCGTGAGCTGATCGGGTCGGGAACGTGTCGAGCGACCGAAGCGCACCGAAGTCGCTGGAGAGCTCCTCGTGTACGAGCGCGAACACGTGTTCAGGCCGACCAAGATCGCGCAGTCGGTGCGTCCCACAATCGCGAAGCTCGGCCCCATCGGGTAGTTGATCCACGACCAGATCGCGGGTCGCGCGCGAGAGCAACGTCTGACCGCCGCTCGCGATCGCGCGCAGCCGCGCCGATCGCGATGCCGATGTCGGCTTGGGCAAAGTCCGGCTCGTCTACTTTCGCCCGGGACGCCGGTTGGGCGCCTCGGGCGCCCCGGGCCGGCGCCTTGTCGCAGTGTCATTGAGGGTGACCGCGAGCTTTTCCAGCAGGCGTGCTAGGTCTCTGCGCTCACTTGGGTTCAGGTCCCGCAGTAGCCGTTCCTCGTTAGCGATGTGGTCG
>DASYFZ010000149.1:0-4151 GCA_036000295.1 Solirubrobacteraceae bacterium | reverse complement strand
TCGGCGCCGTTGGGCGCCTCGGCGCCGTTGGTGGCGCCGACTGACGGATCCGGCCAGCGGCGACCGGCGACCTCGAGCTCTCCGACCTTCAGCGAGCCGATCTCGATCTCCTCCGCCTTCAGCCGCCGGATCACCGCGTTTCCGATCGCCACACGTCCGATTGCGATCGCACCGATCGCGGTCACCGCGATCGCGAGCGGCCCCATCGCGGTCGGGCCGATCAGCCGGGCGCCGATCGCCCTGGCGCCGGTGAGGTGTGCGCCGGTGAGGTGCGCGCCAATCGCCTGGCTGCGGATCTTGTTCGAGCGAGCCACCTGGTACCTCCTGTGTGTGGATGGAAACCCGGTCTCGTGTACTAGCAACTACGCTTGTCGCGTGCCAAGCGGAGGTGCCCGCAGGGACGTCGACGAGAGGGCGAACTGGGTGTGGTTGTCGGTGATCCCGTTCGGCCTGGGCGCCTGGGCTCCGATCTACGCCGGCACGCGTGTGCACAACCGCCGCTGGATCATGCTAGGCGCCGTGTGGTCACTGATCACGGTGATCGGATGGGTTGTGGCGATCGCGAGCAACGGCGGCGGCGCGGGCGGCCTGCTGATCATCCTGGGCTGGGCCGGTGCGGCCGCGACGTCGTTCGCGATCCGCGACCGGTACCGAGAGATGCTCGGCTCTCCGTTCGAGACGGCGGTGCTCGGCGCCGAGGGGCGCCTGGCCGAACGCGAACGCGCCCGCAAGCTCGCGCGCGACCGCCCGGCGCTCGCCCTGGAGATGGGCGTCGGCCGCCCCGATCTGCCCAACGCGCAGGCCGCGGGACTGGTCGACGTCAACAACGCTCCGGCCGGGGTCATCGCCCGGCTGCCGGGCCTCGACGACGCGCTAGCCCAGCAGATCGTCCGCGCGCGCAACGACACACATGGGTTCACCTCCGTCGAGGACCTCGGTGCCGCGCTTGACCTCGACGGCAATCTCGTCGAGGACCTGCGCGATTGCGTGGTGTTCCTGCCTCGCTCAGATTGAGCTGAGCCCGAGCACGACGCTGGTTGCGCCGGTCGCGAGCGTGATCACCAGCAGCAGCACCTCGAAATGCCTCGGGGTCAGCCTCGCGAACAGGCGGCTGCCGATGGCGTGACCGGCGAGCACCGCCAGCACCGCCGCGATCAGCGTCCACGCGCCGAGATGCGCCTCGTGCAGGACGGGCAGCAGGGTCAGCCCGGCGATGATCCCGAGCCCCAGGAACATCGCGCCAAGCGAGTCCCTGACGGCGTGGGCCCGCAGTCCGCGCGAAGACAGCCACAGCGCCACCGGTGGACCATTCACTCCGGTCGACGTAGTCAGCACGCCCGTCGTGAACCCCAGCGGTACGCGCACCCAGCCTTGACTGGCGGGCACCCGCAGTCGTCCTCTCAGGACGACGAGTCCGAAACCGATCACGGCGACACCGACCGCCACCTGCAAGACCGGCTTCGGTAGCGCCCGGAGGACCAGCAGTCCAACGACCGTTCCCGGCGCTGCGGCAACGAGGATCGGAACCACCTCCTTCCACGCCACCGCCGGTCGCCGGTGCTCTGCGAACAGTACGAGCGCGTTCAGCAGCAGACCAAGCCCGGTCGCCACGACGATCGCCCCGACCGCCGGCAGCACGGCGAACAACACCGGCGTCAGGATCAAAGCGAAGCCAATTCCGCCGGTCGCCTGAACGCAAGCGGCCAACAACGTTCCCGCTGCCACCAGAACCAGCGTCATCCCGGCTCGAGCCTACCGATGAACTTCGACGCCCGCGCGGGTCCTAAGGAGCAGCACGAAAACGCGAAATGTGCGGCAGATGTCACATCCGATCGCGCGTTTGCGTCGTACAAAAGAGAAAAGGTCATTTGACCCGCCCCCGATTCAGCCATGCTCGCCTCTGAAATCACAGTCCCTGAGCCCGCGCTCCCCGCGCTGAACCTTCGCGTGCTCGCACGCAGGCTCGTCGTTCCAGCGCTGCTCGCCGCGGCCGCCGTGGTCGGCGTGCTGCTGCTCGGCGGACGCATTCATGTCTTTGCCGACGCCCTGCGCCGTGGCCTGAGCGTCAGCCCGGTGTGGGTGATCGTCGGGGTCGCTTTTGAGTGCATCTCGCTGGCGGGCTACGTCGCGCTGCTGGCGCTCGTGGCCGGGCGTGCCACCGCACGCGTCGGCACGCGCGAGAGCGCGCAGATCACATTTGCGGGAGCGGCGGCGACGCGCCTGCTGCCCACCGCCGGCGCCGGCGGCGCCGCGCTGGCTCTGTACGCGTTGCGGCGTGCCGGGCTGAAGCCGGCGGGCGCGGCTCGCACGCTGCTGGTGTTCATGGTGCTCCTCTACTCGGTGTTCCTCGCCTCGATCGCCGTCTCCGGCGCCTCGCTCGCGCTGGGGCTGGTGCACGGTCATGGGCCCGTTGCGTTGAGCGCGCTACCCGCCGGAGGCGCGGTGGTGGCGATCGTTCTGGCGCTTGTCTTCGCGACCGTCGTCGGCGGCGAGGCCGGTGAGCCCGCCGCCGACCGGTCGCGGGTCGAGAAGGCCGTGCGCCTCGTCGGCGGCGCGGTTCGCGACGCGCTCGCGCTCGTCCGCTCGCCCGACCGCCGCTTGATTGGCGCGGCCGCCTACTGGATCTTCGATGCGGCCGTGCTGTGGGCGATGCTGCACGCGTTCGGCTCCCCGCCCGCGGTTCCCGTGGTCGTCCTGGCGTACTTCGTCGGACAGGTCGCCAACACGCTTCCGCTGCCCGGGGCGGTGAGCGGCGGGATCGCCGGCGTCCTGATCGCGTTCGGGTCGCCCGCCGCGCTCGCGTTGCCTGCGGTGCTCCTGTATCGCACGATCGCCGTGTGGCTGCCGCTGCCCGCAGGGGTTGCCGCGCTGCCCGGGATGCGCGCCACGATTTCCCGCTGGAGTCGTGAGGACTCCGGCGCTACGGCGACAGCGCCGGCAACTGCCTAGCCGCCGAACGAACGGAAGCGCTCTGACATCTCGGCGTCGGGGCTGGCCTCGTCGCGATCGTCGTCGCCGTCTTGATCCTCGTCGTCGTCTCCGGCGTCGCGGGATTCGTCGCGCTCGGAATCGTCTGGACGATGATCGGCATTGGCCTGCTCCACGACACTCTCGAGGAAGTGGCGAAGCCGCTCCTCCGAGCCCTCGGACACGTCGGCGACGCGCACCGACTTCTTGCCCTTCACCGACACCTCGCCCCAGTCGGCCGAGCTCGTAAGCAGTCGCGCGACTGCGTCGAAGCTGTCCTTCCACCCCGACGGAAGCTCGCCGTCCAGGTCAACGGTCAGCTTTGAATCCTCTACTTTTGCGGTGCTCCAGTTGAGTGTGACGTCGGACATGTTGTGAGTCCTACCCCCCGTTTACGCAAGCTAGCCACATTCCTTGCCGCCGCCGCGGTCTGCTGCGCTGCGCCGGCTGCCCCGGCGCTGGGCGCCGCGCGGCTCAAGGCGCGCCACCGGCCGCACCCGGTCACCCTCGAGTGGGTCGGGGACATTGCGCTGAGCACGCAACGGGGCCTGCCGCCCGGTGGGCTGCAGCGCGCGCTCGGCCCGGTCGCGGCGCAGCTACGCGATGCAGATCTCACGGTCGGCAACCTCGAGGGGACGCTGTCGGTCGGTGGCATTTCGAAGTGCGGCGGGATCGGCGGTGGCAACTGCTTCGCGTTCCAGGCGCCTCCGTCGACGGCGCGCTCGCTGCACGGGCTCGGATTCGACCTCGTCAACATGGCCAACAACCACTCGTTCGACTACGGCGCCTCGGGCCGCGCCCAGACGATCTCGGCGCTCAACACGGCCGCAGTCGCGCACACGGGGCTCCCCGGCGAGATCACCGTCCTGCGCTCAGGCGGACGGCGGGTTGCGTTCGTCGGGTTCGCGCCGTATGCCTCGGACGCCAACCTCCTGGACATCCCGGCCGCCCAGGCCCTGGTCCGGCGTGCACGCCGCAGCGCGTCGCTCGTCGTGGTGATCATCCACGCCGGCGCGGAGGGCGCGGGCGCGCTGCACACGCCGCACGGCAGCGAGTTCTTCGTCGGTGAGAACCGCGGCAACCCGCGCGCGTTCGCGCATGCGGTGATCGATGCCGGCGCTTCGCTCGTCGTCGGCTCCGGACCGCATGTGATCCGCGGCGTCGAGCGCTACCGCGGGCGGATG
>DASYFZ010000093.1:0-2603 GCA_036000295.1 Solirubrobacteraceae bacterium | reverse complement strand
GGACCGGCGAGCCACTGCGGGACGGGCCGCACCGACTCCGGCAGCAGCGAGTCGGTCCCAGCCGCCGCGATCGATACGACCAACCCGGTGGCGAGCAGCCCGGACAGGCCAAGCATCCCCACGCGCGTACGCGAGGAGTCGGAGCGTGAGTTCAGGCGGGAATCCCGAAGCTCGAATGCGCCGGCTTCGGTGGCCCCGAGCGGGCCGTGAACCGTCATCCGGCCAAGGATGCCGGACCGGCGATCGCGTGCGGTTTGGGCGGCATTGGCATTAAGTTAAAGACTCGGGCCGATCGACAGCGTCTCAGACCCGAGACGCGGGACCGCCTAAGACTGGCGATTTTGCTTTGAAATGGCGGCTCGCGCGCTCCTTCGCAGGCGCGGAACGAGCCAGATCGCCTCGATGGCGATCCGAGGCGACATCTTGCTCGTACCCGCAGTCCGGTCGGGGAACACAATCGGCACCTCCCGAACGCGGAATCCGGCGAGCACGGCGCGATACGTGACTTCGATCTGGAACACGTATCCCTCGGCCCGCACGCTGTCGAGATCGATCGCCTCGAGCACCTCCCGCCGGATGCACTTGAAGCCGCCCGTGAGATCGTGGATGTGGACCCGCAAGATCGTTCGCGCGTAGAAGCCGCCGCCGCGGCTGATCAGCCGCCGCAGCAGCCCCCAATCGCGCACGCCGCCTCCCGACACGTACCGTGAACCGAGCACGAGGTCCGCGTCGTCGGACGCGTCGAGTAGGCCTGCCAGATAGCGCGGGTCGTGCGAGAAGTCGGCATCCATCTCGACCACGAGCTGCGCGCCGCCCGCCAGCGCCCGGGCGAAGCCAGCCAGATACGCCTGTCCGAGCCCCTGCTTGGTGGGGCGATGAAGCACCTCCAGATGCGAGTGCTCCTCGGCAAGGCGGGCGGCGATCGTGCCAGTGCCGTCGGGCGAGTTGTCGTCGACGATCAGAATCCGATACCCGCCGGGGACGAGCCGGTCGAGCTCCGCGGAGGCGGCGGTGAAGATCCGTTCGAGGTTCGCCGCCTCGTTGTATGTGGGGATCACCACCCAGACCGGGGTCCGCATCGATCGGGGAGGGTAGCGGCGGAGGGCCGGCCGGCTAGCGGCGCACGTAGGCGACGCGGTTCCAGCTCGGCTCGGGCGCGAGCTCGACGGGCTCGCCTCCGCGGTCGGGCTGGACGTAGATGAAGGTGCTGCAGTGATCGTCGAAGCGGATGTCCAGCTCGCCCTCCTTGACGCGCTGATCCAGCCACGCGCTGCGGAAGATCAGCCGGCGCATCCAATGCACCAACGAGCGCTCCGACGGTCCCACGAGCTCGGGCCAGCAGTCGTTTACGTGCTCGCCCAGGGCGGAGGCCGGATCGGTGACCTCGCCGTTGACGACGAGGTTGATCAGATCCTCCGCCTCGTCGGGGTCGATCGTGCCGCCGATGAAGCCCAGCTTGCGAGCGGCCTGCTCGCAGCGCTCGCGGAAGTCACATTCGTTGAATGTGAACCGCAGATCTCCGTATTCGAGCACGAAATCGTCGCCCGAGCTGTAATTCCCGCGTCGGTACATAGGGCGTCGGCATCTTATTTCCCATTCCTGCCTCAGCGCAGCTGATGAATGGCATGTTGCAGCCGTCGGAGGCCGGGACGACGCGGGAGCGCGAGTCTTGCACAGGGAGGGGGCGATTTTCCCATGGTTGGAGGCTCAGAGCTGCATGGAGTCTGTCTCGGCCACGATCTTGATCGTCGAGGATCACCAGACGACCCGCACGTTCCTCGCCGACAACCTGGCGGCCGACGGCTACGACCTGCTCGAGGCTGACTGCGCATTCGATGCCCGCCGGCAGATGGAGACCGGCTTCCCCGACCTGGCGATCGTCGATCTCGGCCTCCCCGACGGCGACGGCCTGGAGCTGCTGCGGCTCGTTCGCGAGGCCGATCGCGTCGCCGCCAAGCTCGACCCCGACCTGCCGATGCTCGTCCTCACGGGCCGCGCAGGCGAGCTCGACCGGCTACGGGCGTTCGATCGCGGGGCCGACGACTTCGTGTCGAAGCCGTTCTCCTACCAAGAGCTACACGCGAGGATGCGGGCGCTGCTGCGACGCTCCCGGCGCCGTCCGGGCACCGGCAAGCTCCGCGTCGGGCCGCTCGACCTCGACCCGGTCGCGCGGCGCGTCTGGATCCGAGGCGAGTCGGTGGATCTGTCCAAGAAGGAGTTCTCGCTGCTGCGGGCGCTGGCGGCGGAACCCACAAGGGTGTTCACGCGCGAAGAGCTGTTGCGCGGCGTGTGGGGCTTTCGCGCGATGGGGCAGACCCGCACGCTTGACTCGCACGCGTTTCGGCTGCGCCGCAAGCTGAACGCGTCCGGTGACCGGTTCGTAGTCAACGTATGGGGAGTCGGATACAAGCTCGTCGACGGCGCGATCGAATGAGGGTCGTCGGCGGCTGGCTGGTCGCGAGCGTCGCGGTGTTTTCGGGCATGGTGCTCAGGCGCTCGAGCGAGATGCGAATGGAGGCGGTGGCGCGGGCCTGCCACGAGCTCCGCGGTCCGCTCGCCGCCGCCCGGCTCGGGCTCGAGCTCGGTGTCCGCGTCGGGGAGCT
>DASYFZ010000091.1:0-3091 GCA_036000295.1 Solirubrobacteraceae bacterium | reverse complement strand
GCCCGGGCCTGCCAGCCAGTTGGTCTTGTAATCGATGACGGCGAACCGAGGTGCGTCCGTGTGCCGAAGACGGACCACGAGGTCGAGGCTGCCCGTCAGATACCCGCGGACGTTCTGGCGGAGCACCGGGTCGGCCAGCCGGTCGGCATAGCCGGCCAGCGGATCCTGGGGCGTCAGGTGATCGCGCAGCACCCGCGAGATCGTCGACAGCGTCAGCCAGCCGTCGGGCTGGTCTCCGCCCGCAAGCGGCAGCTCGAACTCAAGCTCGTCCAGCCGGTCCGCGCGCGCCACGTCGCACAGTCGAAGGTCGTCGAGCAAAGGGCCGAGCGGGGTCTGCGCCGCGGCACGCAGGCCACCCGCCACCGCCTCGGGCTCGCCGACGTCGACGGCGCGCCGGCCCAGTGCGGCGGCGAGCTGACGCTCGAACTCGGATTCCAGGTCGACCGCGGCGAACTCGCTCGCCGCGAGCACGCGGTGGACGACCGTCCCGACCTCCGCGCCGACGCCCATCTCGGCGAGTGGGCAGGTGACCGCGGCGCCGTCCTCGGAGATCACCTGCGCACTAGCGGCAACCACAGGTTCGTCGTCGACGACCGGCTCCTCGGCCTCGCTTGCCACGACGGCGTCATACGAGCCCGCCGTGATGTCTGTGTAGGACGTCCGCCGCCAGCGCTGGTCGAGCGTGCGTTCGAACGCCGCGGCCGCGAGCTGTGCCGGCAGTGGCAGCGGCGGGCTCCACCTCGTAGGAATCCCGAGCCTCGATCGCTCGACGCTCACGCACCCGGCAGCCTCCGCCGCGACCTCTTCAAAGCGCGTGACCGCGGCGGCGTCGGAAGGGGTGAACGTGCCTGAGGTGGCGACGTTCCCGTCGGCGTCTCGCGCGAACAGCAGCCGACCCAACGGCGAGTCGCGGCTGGCCCACGAGCCCGCCCACCACACGATCGCCTGATGCCGCGCGCGCGTCAGCGCGACGTACGCCAGCCGGAGGTCCTCTCCGCGCTGCTCGGCGACGTATTGGTCGCGATGGTTCTTGAAGTCGGTGCCCTCGAGCGCGACGTCGAGCACGCGCTGGTTGTTCGCCCCGGCGTCGTGGAAGGTCACGGGCTCGTTGTCGGGGATGTGGCCGGGCTCCCACAGGAACGGGAGGTACACGATCGGGAATTCGAGGCCCTTGCTGCGATGGACGGTGAGCACCTGAACTGCTTCGGCGTCTGATTCCAGCCGGCGGCTGCGGTCCTCGTCGGCGGTGTCACGGTTGGATTCGACGATCCGACGGCGCAGCCAACCGGTCAGCGCCGTCGTGCCGAGCTGCTCTGTCGAGGCGGCGGCGTGCAGTAGCTGGCCGATGTGTCGTAGGTCGGTCAGCCGCCGCTCGCCGTCGGCCGTGGCGAGCACGCGCGCAGCGACGCCTTCCACACGCGAGATCGTCTGCAGTAGCGAGGCGACGCCGTTGACCCGCAGCACCTTTGCCCAGTCGTGAAGCCGCTGGTGGATCTGCTCCCATTCCGTCTCTCCGGCCAACGCGACGCGCTCGGGCGACCATCCGAGAAACCCGGTCAGCGCCGCGGAGTGAGCGCGCGTGATCGAGGTGGGCCGCTCGAGCGCCTCGAGCAGACGCAGCCACTCCCGCGCGGTGTCGGTGGCGAACACGCTGCCGGCGCCGTTGATCACCGCCGGGATCCCCGCCTGCTCCAGCGCCTCGCGGATCAGCGCCGCGGTCGCGTTGGTCCGGACGAGTACCGCGATATGCCCGGGGTTGATGCGTTCGCGACGCGTCGTCGTGCCGTCGTCGGAGCGGACCTCGACCTCCGCGTCCGAGGACAACAGCGTGACCGCGTCGCCCGCCAGATCGCGCGCGATGTGGTCGCGGGTCGAGCTGACCTGCGCGAACCCGCGGGCGGTCTGGTCGACCGACTCGCGCTCAACCACGCGGATGCGCAGCGGCGCTCCCTGTGGCGCGCCGTGCAGGCGGCGCGCGCAATTCGCGGCGGCGGCCTGGACACGGCGGTAGACGATTCCCTCGTCTCCGAGCTTTGAGTTTGCGAACAGCGCGTCGTAGGCGTCGATCAGCCCCTGGTCGCTTCGCCAGTTGATCGCCAGCGTCGCCCGGGTAACGGCCGCGCGCGCGGCATCCAGGTAGGCGTACACGTCGGCGCCGCGAAACGCATAGATGGCCTGCTTGGGATCGGCGATCAGCACGAGCGCTCGCTCGCCCTCGGCAAACGCGCTACGCATGATGCGCCACTGCATCGGATCGGTGTCCTGGAACTCGTCGACGAGGACCACGTCGTAGCGGGCACGCAGGCGGGCGGCGATCGCCTCCCCGTGGCTCGAGCTCAGCGCCGCGTCCAGGCGCGTCAGCAGATCGTCGTAGGTCATGACGGCCAGGCGCTGCTTGCGCGTCTCGAGCTCCTCGCGAACCGCGATCGCCAGCCGGCGTCGCATCTGTGGCACGTCACCGGTTGCCGCGGCGATCGCGGCGTCGGGGTTCTCCACGGCGATGCGAGCGATCTGCAGCGCCTGAGCTCGCGAGAACGGAGGCTCGTCGCCTCCGTGAAACCGGCGGACGTACAGATCGTCGACGACCTCACTGAGCAGATCGCTGAGGTCCTCGACGAATTCCACGTTCGGCTCGAGGTCGGCGGCGATGCCGAGTCCGCCGAGCACCTCCTGGCAGAACCCGTGGGTCGTGGCGATCGTCGCGGCGTCGAAGTTGGCGAGTGCTCTGGCGAGCCGGTTGCGGCGGCGCAGGACGAGCTCCTCGGGGCCCTCGGCGAGCAGCTCAACCACGTGATCGCCCACGAACAACACTCCCGCGAGCACCTGATCTAGTCCGTGAAGGACGCTGAGCAGCCGCTCCCTGACGCGCTCGCGCAGCTCGCCTGTGGCCATTCGGGTGAATGTCACGAGCAGGACCCGCTCGAGCGGCGTGCCGTCGGCAACGTAGCGAGCGGCGAGTGCCGCGATCGCGTACGTCTTGCCGGTGCCGGCGCTCGCCTCCAGAACCGTCACGCCTCGTGGCAGCGGCCCAGCGACCTCGAAAGCAGGCGCCTGAAGCTGCGTGTTCACAGCGTCGTGACCTCCTCGCAGC
>DASYFZ010000067.1:0-8824 GCA_036000295.1 Solirubrobacteraceae bacterium | reverse complement strand
GTCGCTATCGATGTCTCAAAGCCGGTGCTGCGAGACGTCGCCACTGGATGCAGCGCGGTCGCGGTCGCGCCGCCGAGCACGCGCCACGTCGAGACGTCGGTAGCCCCGTTCCAGCTCGCGTAGACGACTAGCCCGTGACGGCTTGGTGTGACCGCGAGGTTCGGCGGGGACACCGCCGGATCGGGTTGACCGGCCCACGGGAGCAGGTACGCCCGGTAGCTGGCGTTTGCGCCGACGAAATGAGCGTCGTAGAGCAGCCGTCCGCTTGGGCTGTACTCGCTGAAGTACGGCCGCGCTCCCCATCCGACGAAGTTGTTGTGGTCGGGCAACTGCTCGACGTCGCCGGCGAACGGCGCCAGCGTCGGGGGCGAGTGTGAGTCGCGGTGAACCTGGGTCGCCGTCATGTGCTTGAGGTCGAGGCGCAGCTTCACGGCCCCGGATTGCCTGCGCACTCCGTACACGCCCGCCTCGTTGTCGAACAGCGTGATGTACAGGTCGTTGTGTGCCTGCACGCGCACGTCATGCTGGAAGGCCCAGTAGGTCCGCGGCGCGAGCCTAAAGCTCGAGTGCGACCCGCCGAGGCGCCAGATCACGGCGCCCGTGTGGCGGTCGACCTTGTAGATCGTCCATGTGTTGCGGCCCGACACGATCAGGTTCCCGTCGCGGTCGACGTCGACCGAATTGACGTGGAAGTAGTCATACGGGTCGCTCGTGCGGGCCGGCGGTGGGGGCACGTAGGAGTCGGTCACCGGCACGTGGTCCAGGCTGTCCCACTGGTACAGCAGCAGCCCGGTCGGGATGTCGATCTCCTGCACCACGCTGTCGACGACGATCTCGCGCTTCTTGCCGCCCGGGAGGCGAGAGGCGTCCCAGTACACGGGTTGATACGTCGTGATCAGAGCTGTGTTCAGCGTGGTGATCTCGAACTCGTGCAGGTCCGCGGGGAACCCGTTGGCGGCGTTGACCGTGGCGATCTGGCGGTAGGAGCTGTCGTAGATCACGTCCTTGCCAAAGCCAAGCCCGGCTCCGCTCAATCCCTGCCACCAGGTCAGCACGGGCTTGCCGAGGTACCGCTGGACGCGCAGATCGCTTGCGCGCTGACCAGCCGGCACCGGTGCGAACCAGATCAGCCCGCCGCTCGAGTCAACGATCATCGGCCCGTCCTGGAGCGGCCCGTACCAGGGAGTTAGGAAGATGTCGCCAGGCAGCGGGCGCGCGGACCGGTCGGTGACGCGAACGGCTACTGGCCGCAGATCCGGCCGCGAGCGAAACGCCAGCACGTCGCCTGGAACGCGCGGAGTGGAGGTCCCGAGCTTGTAAGGGACGGGGCCGGCGGCAGTCGCGACCGTGAAGCGAAATGCTCCTCTCGACCCGCCGGCGACATTCAGCGATGTGGTCACGGTCACGGTCTCGCCCGGCGTGAACCGGCTGAACGGCAGGAAGCTGGCGCCGCGGCCGTCGGAGTCCCCACGCAACGTCCCGCTGTGGGCTCCGCTCCTTGACCCGACCACGGTGACGGTTCCGATCTGGGTGATCGGCACCCCCCGGAAGACGATCTGGCTCTCGGGCGACGCCACGAGGCTGCCGGGGACGGGGAACACGTACACCTGCGGCCCCGCGCGCGGCGACCCGGGCGCGGGCTGCGCGAACGCAACCACGCCGATCGCGGTCAGCACGCAAGCGAGCAGCAGCGATCGCACGCTGGATCGACCGGGTCGAGCCACCGTCCTCATGCCCACATGCGCATCATCCCAAGGCCTTGTGCGGAAAGCAACTTGCAGCATCGCGGGAGCTATGGTAAGTTCATGCTTACCGTAAGTGTCTGCTAACGCCACACCCGAATCCGCGCTGACCGCGCTGAGCGATCCGACCAGGCGCGCGATCTTCGAGCGGCTGGTCGAGGGACCCCAAGCCGTGGGCGAGATCGCCAGCGAGCTGCCGGTCAGCCGGCCGGCGGTCTCGCAGCACCTGAAGGTGCTCAAGGAGGCAGGCCTCGTGATCGACGCTGCGTTGGGCACGCGGCGCGTGTACCGAGTCGATCCGGACGGACTCGAGGCGTTGCGCTGCTACCTCGATGGATTTTGGAACCGCGCTCTTGCAAGCGTCAAAGACGTTGCCGAGCGCCCGACGAAGGAGGAGCCATGAGCACCACTGACACGAGCACCTCTGTACGCACGTCGATCGTGATCGAAGCGCCCGTTGAGCGGGCGTTCGACGCGTTCGTGCACGAGATGGCGAGCTGGTGGAACCCCGACCATCACATCCTCGAGGGCCAGCTCGCCGAGATGGTCGTCGAGCCGCACGTGGGCGGGCACGTCTATGACCGCGGCGTCGATGGCAACGAGTGCCATTGGGCGCGGGTGCTCGCCTACGACCCGCCGCACCGGTTCGTCTTCAGCTGGGACATCAGTCCCGAGTGGAAGCTCGAGACCAACCCCGACAGGACCAGCGAGGTCGAGGTCGCCTTCATCGCGGAGGGGCCGCACACGACGCGGGTCGAGCTCGTGCACCGCAACCTCGACCGTCACGGCGACGGCTGGGAGAACGTGCGCGGCGCCGTCGGTTCGCCCGGCGGCTGGCCGGGTGGGCTGGAGCGCTTCGCCGGGTACGTGCAGGCCCTGTGAAGTTCGTCCTGCTGTAACGAGATGTTCAGCGGGGGCTGACCCGCTCGGGCTCGCCGGCGGGCGCCTTGCCGTTTGCGGAAAGCTGATCGGCGAGCGCCTCGGCCTCGGCGGCGTGCCCCTCGATCCGGATCCGGGGCAGGCGGGAATCGATCCAGTGAGGCAGCCACCAGGTGCGCTCGCCGAGTATCTCGAGCACGGCCGGAAGCAGCACGCAGCGAATCACGATCGCGTCGAGGAACACAGCGGCGGCCAGGCCGAACCCGAACTCCTTGACCGAGCGCTGGTCGCCGAGCACGAACGACAGGAACACGCAGATCATGATCGCGGCGGCGGCGCTGATCACCCGCCCCGTGTAGGCGATGCCGTCGGCGACCGCGGTGCTGGCGTTGCGCGTTCGGATCCATTCCTCGCGCACGCGCGAGATCAGGAACACCTCGTAGTCCATCGACAGGCCGAAAACGACCGCGAACATCAACACGGGGATCCACGGCTCGACGGGAGCCGGCGTGATCCCGAGCAGGCCCGCCCCGAAGCCCTTCTGGAAGACGAGCACGGTCACGCCCAGCGCGCCGCCAATGCTCAACAGGTTCATCACAGCCGCCTGGACCGGGATCAGCAGCGAGCGGAAGATCACGAACAGCAGCAACGCCGACAGCACGACCACGATCCCGATGAACAGCGGCAGCTTGCTCGAGAGCACTTGCGAGAAGTCGATCGAGCCGGCGGTGAAGCCGCCGACAAGTGGCCGGGTGCCGAACGTGCCCTTGAACTGTGGCAGCACCTGGTCGCGCAGCTTGTGAACCAGGTCGGAGGTTCCCTGCGCCTGCGGCGCGGTCGCCGGGTAGGCCTGCATCACCGCGACGTTGCCCGACGGTGAAACGCGCGGAGTCGTGACCGCGACGACCCCCGGCGTGTTCGCGACGGCGGCGCGGACCTGCGCGACCTGGTTGGCCTGGCTCGGATTCGAGAGCTGCGTTGCGATCAGCAGCGGTCCGTTGAATCCGGGCCCGAAGCCGTCGGACAGCAGATTGAACGCGTGGTAGGTGCTCGTGTTGGACGGGTCGTTGCCGGCGTCGCTCGTCTCCAGGCGCATCGACAAGAACGGGATCAAGAACAGCAGCATCACCACCAGCGACGCGAGCGCCAGCGGCCATGGACGTGCCTGCACGGTCAAGCTCCAGCGCCGCCAGGCGGACTCGCGCGGCGCCTCGCCCCGGGCCGCGCGCTTGCGCGAACGGCGGCTGGGCCGGGCGACCTTCTCGCCGAACGCCGCCAGCAGCGCGGGGAGGACGGTGAGCGACGCGGCCAGCACGAGCAGCACCGCGAGCACGGACGCGATCGCCAGCCCGTACATGAAGCTGACCCCGGTCGCGAACATCCCGAGCAGCGCGATGATCACGGTCGTGCCGGCGAGCAGGATCGCCCGGCCGGACGTGTCCATCGCGCCGATGATCGCCGCCGGGACGTCGCCGCCCTTGCGGTAGTTCTCGCGGAATCGCGTGACTATGAACAGCGCATAGTCGATGCCGACCCCGAGTCCGATCATGATCGCCAGCTCGGGCGAGATGTTGGACATGTTGGTGATGTGCGTGCCGAGGCCGATCAGCGCGATGCCGGTGATCAGACCCAATCCGGCGGTGATCAGCGGCATCCCGGCCGTGATCAGCGAGCCGAACGTGATCAGCAGGATGATCAGCGCCGCGATCACGCCCACGGCAGTTGCCGGGCCGATGTTGAAGCCCTCGGCGTTCTCGATCACCTGACCGCCCGCCGCGACCCGCAGGCTCGGTGAGTTCAGCGCATTGACCGCGTCGAGGAGAGGCTTGCCGGTGCTGTTGGGCAGCAGGTTCGCGCGCTTGTTGTAGTTGACGACGGCAAATGCCGTGCGCCGATCCCTGGACACCTGCACCGCGCCCGCCTGGCTGTAGGGGCTGACGACGCTGACAACGTGCGGCATCTTTCCGGCCTTCGCAAGCAGCGGCTCGATCTGGTTGCGCACGTTCGAGTCGTCGATCGTCCCGCTCGGCGTGTGCCAGACGATCGTGTCGACGTCTCCGCTCTGGGCGGGGAACTCCTGATTGAGCAGGTCGACGACGTGCTGGGACTCCGTCCCGGGGAGGCTGAAGTCGGTTGCGTAGTGACGCCCGACGGCTCCCGCGATCACGGTCGTGATGACGGCGATCAAGATCCACCCGACCACGACCAAACGTCGATGAGCGATGCACCAGCGACCGAGCCCCAACATCCACTCGGAAGCTAGCAAGCACGAATCGTGGGGTGTGAGAGGGTTGTCACTGAGTCCCGACAGGCGGGGGGACCGGAGTCCGTACGGGCGGGATCAGAAGCGCGCGAGGTACTCCATCTCGCGCCAGAAGTCCTTCAGCGGCTTGACGCGGATGTCTGAGTGCGGCAGCCGCGTGGCGTTCAGGCGCTGATCGCGGCAGAACGCCCGGCTGAGCTCGCGGCGGATCCCGGCCTCCGGAGGGTGATACGTGTATGGGCACAGGCACTTGTCGCCGCGCCGGAACGGGCAGTCGTCGCGTGGCGCCGCGAGCCCCAGGATCTCGGCGCGGTTGGCGCTGAACTCGAGGCAGGCGGGCAGCGCGGTGGCGCTGCTGAACTGGGCCCTGACGTCCGCCGGCGCGTGCTCGTTCATGTTGAGCACGAGCACGATCTCGCCGATCAGCTGGCGCGCCTCGGGCACGAGCGGCGAGCTCGCGCCGGCCGCGACCTGGGTCATGTCGACCCAGATGTAGGGCTCCCACTTGCCGCGCCGCAGCGCCCGCGTGCACAGTCGCGCCGTCGCGCGAACGAACGGGTGCGGGTCGTTGCGCGTCGCCGACACGAGCTTGCGGGACAACTCGCAGCGCGCCCGCGCCGACTGGCTGCGCTCGCGCTCGGACTGATGCTCGTCAGCGCCGAGGCACCTCCTGGCGACCGCCTGCACGAGCAGCACCCGCGTGAACCAGAAGATCGCCGGCTTCTTGTCCGGGTCGAGCATCTCGAGCGCGAACTCGTCCACGGGCTTGCCGGGGTCTCGCATCGCGTCCTGCTTGAGGCCGTCTGCGATCGAGGATTCCATTCCCGATTGCATGGTCATCTGCTCGGCGTGCTCGCGCAGCCGCAGCTGATACTCGTCCAGCGCGCACGAGGCTCCCGTCCCGCGGCACACCGTGCGAATGCTCGGCAGGACCCACGCGACCGCCCTGAGATCGTCGAATGGAGCGCCGCGGTCGTCGCTGACCGGCAGCTTGTGAGTCTGTCGGAACTCCTTGGCCGCCCTCATCACCTGCTCCACCTGGCCCAGCGCCGACTTGACGCCGTCCTCGCCGCTTTCGAGCAACACCCGCATCGCCCGGCGGCGTACCGAGTAGTCGGGTGCCTTGGTCGCGTATCCCCACAACGTCTCATAGGCCCGCTGGCTGTGGATCGAGCCGAGCTCCTCGATCAGGCGGATCTGCTCGCGCGGGACGGCGCCGAGATCGCGCTCCTTACGAGCGCGCCCGAGGATGCGCTCCGCCAACCCTTCGCTCCAGGCGTCGTTGCGGCGGGCGATCTCCTCGGCGGTGTTCAGGATCTGCAGCCGCTCGTTGGGATTTGCGAGCTCGCTCGCGCCGTTGCTGCCGTTCGTCGCGTCGTCGAGCCGATCGAGCAGCTGGATCGAGGTGCTTCTGGCGAGCTCGGCGTCGCCGGCGGCCGCGTTGGCAAAGACGAACGCGAGCCCGGCGGCCGAGCCGAGATCGGCGGCGGTGAGCGCTCGCGCCCACAGGTCGCGGTCGTCCTTGCGCTTGACGAGGTAGCAGGAGGCAAAGTACGCCAGCGTGGTGGGATGGCCGAACCGGACGATGTCGTCATAGCGCGATTCGAGCACGCCGAGCCGCTGGCCATACTCGACGATCAGGCGGGTGTCGAGCTCCAGATCGAGCAGGTCGCGAACGGCCGCATTGACGTCATCGACCTTCGTGGGCTTGCCGAGGCTGACGAGAGCGACGGCCTCGAGGCCGTCGAGGGCGTTCTCTCGGGTGGTCTTGTCGAGGCCGGAGTCGGCGCGTGACCTTCCGGACCGGAGGTCCTCCCGATAGGCGTCGAGCAGGACCAGGCGGGTGTCGGCTTTTGCGCCCACGTCCAGCTGCGGAAGCGTTCCCGTGTCGGCGAGCACGCGCGAGATCGCCAGGAAGTACGGCGTCTTGGGAATCTGCGCGTCCTTGACGATCGTCTTGATGACGCCCTTCACCGCCGTCTCGTCGTGACCGTTTCCCGAGCCGAGCGTGACTCTCTGTTCGAGGGCCGCGCACACCTCCATGTCGTCGAGCGGCTCGAGGTCGATTCGGCCGTGCTTGAACTCCGCGGGAACACCGCTGGGCCGAGTCGCGGCAACGACGCGCAGCCCTGCTCGAGCCGTCGCCTCCAGCGCCTCGATCACAGCCCTCGGCTTGGCCTTTGTCTTGCCCTCCCTTGCCTTCTCCAGGTCATCGATGAGGATCACGATGAGCCCGCCGCGGCGATGCCAGCGCCAGTGCTTGTCGACCTCTTCCTCGGTGTGCTTGGGGAATGCGCGGCGATAGGACTTCCACGCCTGTTCCTCGAAGTCCAGGTCGGTCGAGTCACGCAGGGATATCGCGATCGGCACCTGTCCGCGCTTGGCGAGGTGCTGAACCAGCTTGAGCAGCACCATCGTCTTGCCCGAGCCGGTGCGGCCGACGAGGACCTGCATGTGCGCGCCCGCGTCGAGGTCGTCGGCGATCTCCTTGACCAGCCGCTTGCGGGAGACGACGTTGTCCGCGATCGATCGCGCTGAGCCGAATCGAAGCTCGTGCACGCTGTCGGGGCGGCGCCGGACCGGCACCGGCCGT
This sequence comes from Solirubrobacteraceae bacterium, assembly GCA_036000295.1. GTDB lineage: Bacteria > Actinomycetota > Thermoleophilia > Solirubrobacterales > Solirubrobacteraceae > Palsa-465. Next base: position 1,347 of record DASYFZ010000067.1, on the reverse strand, counting down.
CGGCGGCGCTCCATCGGTTTGCGGGCCGCCAGCCCGGTCAGCCCACCGGACGGCGGCAGCCGGTTGAACAACGTCTCCGGCGTCTTCTTGGCGCGACGACGCCACCAGAGCGCGGTGTAGGTCTCGCGGCCGAGGAAGAAGACATAGAACGCGATCACCGCAACGATGCCGGTGCCCAACAGGTGAATCGCAAGTCCACAGCCGACGGAGCTGGTGTCACACAGTGTGTTGGACTCGTGCCACCACGGACTGCCGACGATGTACGTCAGCCCGAACCCGACCGCCACCAGGAACACCACGACAACCCCAAGGAACTGAAGCGTCGGCGGCCACACCTGGCGCCGCACGCGCATCCGCAACCGGTGCGATCCGCGCGCGCATGCAGTCATCGCCGGCGTTGCCATCGCCTGTCGCCAAAGCCGGCGCAGCGTGTCAGCCCTGCCGCGCCGAATGCCGTCACGGCCGGTCGAAGCTCGCCCCATGTTGCTCACACTCCTTGGCGTCCGCCCAAGACGCCGGATCGGAGCCGAGCTTAGTCACGGTCACCCGCGGCGTCAACGGTGTGACACCAGGAAGGGTGAGGATTTAGCAGGATTAGTGAGGGGCGCTGCCGACTGCACGCAAGTGTGCAAAGGGCTTGCCGTCGCGCAGCTCACGAATGACCGCTTCGACCAGCCCATCGCCGCCGACCGTCCGTCCGTCGGTCACCGCCGAGACGTGCGCGCGCTTGCTCTGGATCAGCCGCGCCATCGTCTCGTCGATCGTGTTAGCCGCGAGCAGGTACCAAGCTGTGACGGCGTCGCGCTGACCGATGCGGTGGCAGCGGTCCTCGGCCTGGTCGTGCATGGCGGGCGTCCACTCGAGCTCGAGGAACGAGACGTTGGAAGCGCGGGTCAGCGTGATCCCCTGGCCGGCGACGCGAGTGGCGCAGACGATCAGCTGGGGCCCGCCGGGCTGCTGGAAGGCGGCGATCGACGCTTCGCGCGCCTCGAGTGAGTCCGTCCCCACGAGGTGCAGCGCGTCAGGGAAGCGGGCCAGTACCGCCTGATGAACCTCGACGTGGCGTGCAAACACGACCAGCGGCTCGCCGGACTCGAGGAAGTCGTGGATCCAGGCGAGGGCGGCGGCGAGCTTCCCGCGCGCGGCCAGGCGCTGCAGCGTCCCGAGCTGCGCCAGGCGCTCGGCGCGCAGCGTCGCCGCGATCTTTGACTCGAGCTCTGAGAGATCCAGCGGCTGTGAGCGCAGCCACTCGACCACGTCGCGTTCGGCGAGCCGGTATTCGGCCTCGTTGGTCAACGACACGGGCACGACGACCTGCCGCTTCTCGGGCAGCTGTGGCAGCACGTC
>DASYFZ010000050.1:0-2355 GCA_036000295.1 Solirubrobacteraceae bacterium | reverse complement strand
GGCAGGTGGGCAGCTCATCGACCGCATCCAGCGATACGGGATAGTCACAGTCCGTGCAGCGAAACGTTCCGGTCCCCGCAACATTGCCCGACATCCAAGCTTTCATTGGGGCGACTTCTCCTTGTTACGGGCTGCAAATCTGGCCGGGGTGGCCAACCCGGCCAGCGAATCATATCCCCCGCGTCAAAGAGCCGATAAAGGCTCTGACTCCCAAAAAGTAGTTCTACCCGCGACAGATCGGTTGCACTCTCCAGAAGCTGAAGGAACCTCCCAAAGAGCGACGAACATCCGCCCCATGAAAGCCTCAGTACGGGTGATCGGAGACCTCGAGCTGGCGCTTCTGCGCCGGGGCGTCCACGATCGCGTGGCGGATCTGAAGACCTGCAGAAGGTGCCACCGGACGCCGCTGATCGGGGAGAAGGTCTACTTCTACGAGCGCGAGATCATGCTCTGTGAGCTGTGCCGCGCGCTCGAGCGCGACGAACCGGTGAGCTCGGGCATCGTGCACGGGCCGGCCTTCGGCCACACGATGCGGATCACCGACCGCCGGGCCGCCTGATTCTCGCCGCCACATAGAATCACGGCCCGTGGAACCGATCACGGTCTCGACAACGATCTCGCGTCCGCGCGAAGAGGTGTTCGAATACCTCGCGGACATCGCCAATCACGCGGAGTTCACCGATCACTACCTGACGGACTGGCGCCTGACCCGCGAGGACTCCTACGGGGCGGGTGCGGGCGCGAGGTTTCGCATCAACGCGCCGCTCAGCCGCTTCTCGTGGGCGGACATGACGTTCGCCGAGGTGCAGCCGCCGTTTCGGATCCTCGAGCGCGGCCGCGGCGGCAAGTTCAACCGCATCAGGATGGTGGGCAGCTACACGCTCCAGCCCGGCCCGGGCAACTCAACCAAGGTCGAGTACACGCTCGAGACCGTGCCCGTGATGCTGTCCGATCGCCTGATGGAGACGTTCGGGGGGCGTCGCTGGAGCCGCCGCCAGGCGACCAAGGCGATGCGCCGGCTGCGAGAGATCCTCGAGGAGAACCGCTCCCGCGGGCGACGCGCCTCGGTCGCGGCGGGATAACTACACTGCGTCGCCGTGAGCTCCCGCCGTTACTGGATCGTCGTCTGCATCGCGGCGATGGCCCTGGGACTGGCGGCGTGCGGCCGAGAGTCCCATCCCCAGCAGGCTGACGCCAACAACGACGGCGCCTACGTCGACGCCGGGCCGATCACCTACCAGCTGCAGGTCTCGCGCCAGCTCAACCCGTACGCGACCGAGGACAAGCAGTACCTCACCGGGCTGCCGGCCGGCACCACCCAGCCCAAGCCTGACGAGATGTGGTACGGCGTGTTCCTGCAGGCCAAGAATCAGACCGAGGCCGCGGCGAAGAGCACCGACACGTTCGACATCGTCGACACGCAGGGCAACAAGTACTACCCGCTGCAGCTCAACGCCTCCCAGAATCCATACGCCTGGCAGTCGACGACGCTCGAGCCGTCGGTCAGGCAGCCGCTCGCCGACACGACGGCGAGCTTCGGCCCCACACAGGGGCAGCTGCTGCTGTTCAAGCTGCCCACGCAGGTGTACTCCAACCGACCGCTGACGCTGCAGATTCACTCTGAAGGCCAGTCGACCCCGTCGTCGATCTCACTGGACCTGTGAACGACGACGAAGATCACGATCGGTGGCCGGATCGCGAGCAGCCAACGCGAGGGCCATCGACTCCACCGACCCTGCGCTTCGACCCGCTGTCCACCGGCCTAGGGGTGTTCGCCGCTGTGGCGATCCCGATCATCGTGGTCGGCTACACGCGGCCGGCGGGATCGAACACGACGATCATCGTGCTCGGGATCGCCGCGGGCCTGGTGTTCGGGATCATCGCGGGCCTTTGGGTCGCCCATCGCGGCGGCCGCGTGTGGCGCGGCCCGCAGCTCTAGCGCGGCTCGCGTCTGCGCTGGCCGCTCTTGCGCTGGCCGCTTTTGCGCTGGCGCTCGTGGTTGCCCTCGCGGTCGCGGCGCCCGCAGAGGCGGGCTGGCAGGCGCCGTATCGCGTCGCCGGGCCGTACTCGCTCGACGTGCAGCCGATGCAGGCGGCGTTTGCCGCCGGCGGTCAGACGGCACTCGGGTTCAACGTCTTCGACGAGGACCGTGCACTCACCTCGCAGGGGTATGCGGCGATCAGCGGCAAGAACGGCCGGCCGGGCTCGCCGGTGCGCGTCCCCGATAGTCAGGAGGTCCTCGACCTCGTCTTCGACGGCACCGACCTGAACCTGCTGATCGGGACGAGTCCCGGCCTGCGGCCGTGCTGTAGCTCGGCGCGCCTGGTCAAGATCGCGGGCGGCAAGCCGCAGCGC
>DASYFZ010000048.1:0-5690 GCA_036000295.1 Solirubrobacteraceae bacterium | reverse complement strand
AGGTCGAGGACGAGGTCCGCATACGACAGCGTTTGCGAGTCGGAGCGACGCCGCGTGAGCGCCCGCAGGCGCGCCACCAGCTCCGCAACCGCGAACGGCTTGACCAGATAATCGTCGGCGCCCGCCTCGAGCCCCGCGACGCGGTCGGGCACCGCATCGCGCGCGGTCAACATCAAGATCGGCGTCGGCAGTCCCTTGGCTCGCATCCGCCGCGCCACCGCCAGGCCATCCGGCGCAGGAATCGCGACGTCGAGCACGATCACGTCCGGCGCATAGCGCTCCGCCGCAGCCAGGGCGCCGCCCCCATCGGCGGCAACCGTTACCTCGAAGCCCTCGGCGGTCAGCGTGCGTTCGAGCATCCGCCGCAGCGGCGGATCATCGTCGACGACGAGTACGCGCTCGGGCTCAGCCACCCGCCACGTCGCGACGCAAGAACACCAGGAATGCGGCCGCGAGCGCGGGTATGCCGTACATCGCGCAGACCCATGCCGCCCGCACCACGGGCGCCCAGTCGATCGGCTGGCGCAGCAGCCCCTGCCACGCGTTGAACTGTGTGCTCAGCAGGTACGGCGTCGTGCCGCTCAATCCGGGCAGGATCCCGATCAGCTGAAACAGAAGCGACACCATCAGCGTGCCGACCACGGCCGCAGCGCTGTTGCGGGTGATGGTCGACAGCAGCAGGCCGATTGCGACGACCGTGGCTATCGGGATCAGGTAGACGAGCAGGCCGACATAGACGAGCTCAAGCGCCTTGGGCGCGGACACGACCGTCCCCGACAGCGTCTGCAGGGAGTTGAACCCCGACTGAATGCTCCCGGCGATCACCGCAACCGTGCCCGACAGCGCGATCGCGACGACGGCGTAGGTCGCCGCGGCGAGTGCCTTGCCCGCGAAGATCTGCCCGCGCTCGAGCGACCGGGTGAGGATCGTCTTCAGCGTGCCGTTGTGGTCCTCGGAGGCGAAGATGTCGCCTGCGACAAGTGCGGTGATCAGCGGAAACAGCCACACCGATCCGAACAGCATCAGCACCAGCGGAACCGCCAGCCCCGACTTCGTCAGGTACGACGCGAACGCGAAGTCGCCGCCCCCGCGCCGGTCGTGGCGAAAGTGGATCGCCACCACGAAGATGATCGGGACGGCGATCGCGGCCCCCAGGCCGAGGTAGGTGCGCTTCTGGTATCGGAGCTTGGTCAGCTCCCACCGGTACACCGTTGCGATCCCGGGGTTCAAGTTGCCGCCTGCGCTGGCTGCGGCGCGGCCGCCGTGGCCACGCCGTCATTGCCGTCGGTGTCTTCGGTCAGCGAGAAGAACAGATCCTCGAGCGTGGCCGACTGCGGCGCCAGCGATCGGATCAGCGCCCCCGCCTCGACCAGCGCCTGCGACAGCTCGGCGACCGTCGACTCGTCCGCGGTGAACGAGATCCGCCCGCCTTCGGCACGCACGTTGGCAATCCCCGGCTGCGCCCGGCAGACCGCTACTGCGCGCTCGTCGTCGGTCGTGGACAGGCGGTACGTCGTCCCGGCGCTGCTCTTGAGGTCGGCGATCGCGCCTTCGTAGACGATCTTGCCCGAGCGGACGATCCCGACCCGATTGCAGACTTCCTCGACCTCGTTCATCAGGTGGCTGGAGAGCAGCACGGTCATGCCTTCGTCCGCCAGGCGCCGGATCAGCACGCGCATGTCGCGCATGCCGCCCGGGTCAAGCCCGGTGGCGGGCTCGTCGAGCAGCAGCAGCTTGGGCTCGCGCAGCAGCGCGGCCGCGATCCCGAGGCGCTGGCGCATCCCGTGGGAGTAGCCGCCGACGCGATCGCGCGCCCGGTCGGCGAGCTCGACGGTGTCCAGCGCGCGGTCGATCCGCGAACTGGCGTCGTTACCGTCAAACGCCGCCAGCAGCTCGAGATTGCGCCGCCCGTTCATGTACGGATAGAACGTCGGCGCCTCGACGAAGCCGGCGACACCGCCCAGCGCGCGAACGGTCTGCTGGGGGTCGCGTCCGAACAGGCGGACCGAACCCTCCGTCGGCCGGATCAGGCCGAGCATCATCCGCAGCGACGTGGTCTTCCCCGCGCCGTTGGGTCCGAGGTAGCCATACACGTCGCCGTTGTTGACCGTCAAATCGACGCCCGCCACCGCCGTCAGCTCGCCGTAGCGCTTGACGAGCCCGCGCACCTCAACGGGCGGCGGGCCATCGGAAGCGCCCGCCGTCATAGGGCGCGTGCCGCCGCTTCTGCCGCCGCCGCCGGCACTGAACCGAGCACGGTGTAGTCGACGCCACGGGCCGTGAATTGCAGGACCGTGCCCAGCGGCGTGGCGAGCTCGTGCCCGGTCGCACCGTTGATCGTCACGCTCGGCAGGCTCATCCCCTGCTTATCGCCACCGCTCGGAGCCTGGGGTGCAGCACCCGGCTTCGCGGCCTGCTCGATCACGACGATGCCGCCGAGGTTCTGTCCGTAGGTGACGAGCGCGCCTGGGCTGCCGCTCCAATCCATCAGCGACACCGACCGTCGGGGCAGCCCCACGAGCTTCTGCGGCGCGACCAGACCGAACGAGACCTTCTTGGCGACTGCGGCAGCGCCGCTGACCTGCCGGTGGGCCCGCTCGTGCTTGCGCGCAGCGGTGGCCGCGTGGGTCGAGCCGGCCGGGACGTTGACGCGGACGATCTTGGCATCGGACGGCGGCGAGACACTGAAGTCCGAAGACGGGACCTTGCCGTAGGAGATGTCGGTCGCCTTGAGCTCGATCACGGGGCTGCGCTGACCGCGAGCGAAGATCGCGAACTTCAGCGGCACTCCGCGCGCGGCGTCCCAAGCGAGCTCGGCGCGCCCGAGCAGGCCGCCGTCGTGCTTGGGCGACACGCGAACGGTGTAAGCCGCGCGCCCGGCGACGTCGGACGGGATCGCGCCGCTCACGCTGGCGTGCTGCACGAACTGGCTGATCTGCTTCTGGATCGCCGCGATCGTCGGGATGCGGTCCTTGCCGGAGGTCTGCTTGTCCTTGTGGGAACCGGCGGGCAGCTTGCCCTCATACGCCGTGTGCGCGGACGGGTCGTAGATCCAGAACCGGCCGTTTGCGACCACAGCCTGGGCGTCGCCGTTGTCGGACTGCAGCTCCAAGCGCATCCGCCCGTCGTTAGACAGCCACAGTCGTCCGCTGGCGCCCGAGAGGATCGGGTCAGATCCCTGGAGGCTCGAGGCGCCGATCAGGTGGTTGGTGAAGCTGATCCGCGCCGTGACGCCCTGCACCGACGGCGCGGCCAGCGCGCCATGGACCGCCTTGGCCAGAGACGTGGGCGCCGGTTTGGGCCCGTTGCCGGCGGATGCGACGGCGATCGCGGTTCCGCCCGCGATCACCACAACGAGACCCGCGATAAGGGCCAGCAGGCGGTGGGTTGAAACTGTGCGCAGATATCTCATGGCTATCGACCTTCCTCGTGACTGATAACAGCCACGGTAGGCCACGAGCTTGAAATTAGTTTGACAAACAGCGTCAGGCGGCCGCGTACGTCTCGCGCAGCGCGCGTTTGAGGACCTTCCCGGTGGGGTTGCGTGGCAGCTCATCGAGGAAGTGGACGTCGCGCGGGATCTTGTAGCGGGCCAGGTTGCGCTTGACGTGCTCTCTGACCTCGTCCTCGGAGATCGTCTGGCCCGGCGCGACCACGACGAACGCCGCCAGCCGCTTGCCGAACTCCTCGTCGTCGACGCCGATCACTGCGGCCTCGTCGATCGCCGGATGCGTGATCAGCAGCTCCTCGACCTCCCCGGGGAACAGGTTCTCGCCGCCCGAGATGATCATGTCGTCGTCGCGGCCGTCGATGAACAGCCGGCCGTCGTGGTCGAAGTGGCCGACGTCGCCCGTGCTCATCAGCCCGTCGATCATCTCCTTGTTGCCGCCGCCGGTATAGCCGTCGAACTGGAAGCCGTTGCCGACGAAGATGCGCCCGACCTGGCCGGCGCCTGTGACCGTCCGGCCCTGGTCGTCGACGAGCCGCACGATCGTCCCGAACGGCGGGCGTCCCGCGGTTCCGGGCGCGGCGCGCAGATCCTCGGGCGTGGCGAATGTCGCCCACGCGACCTCGGTCGAGCCGTAGAAGTTGTAGAGCTTGTCGCCGATCGTCCGTTGCGCGCGACGGACCAGCTCCGCCTCCAGCTGGGACCCCGACAGGAACACGATCCGCAACGAGCTCGTGTCCCAACGGCCGGGCTCGGCCTCGAGCTCCGACACGATCCGCGACAGCATCACCGGCACCACGACCAGCGCGGTCGGCCGTTCGCGGACGATCGCGTCGAGCACCGCGTCGGGCCTGAAGCGCCGCTGCGCGATCGTCGTGCAGCCGAGAATCATCGACAGGACCATCTGCGTGAAGCCCAGCCCGTGGAACATCGGCGCGGCGACGTACGTCGACTCCGCCGACCGGTAGGGCACCTTGGACAGCAGCGCCCCCAGCGGATGCAGCGAGCGCCCCTGATGGCGCGGGGCGCCCTTCGGGGTGCCGGTCGTGCCGCTGGTCAGCAGCACGACGTCCGCGGGCTGGGTCGGGTCGGGCGGAACCTCGCCCGCGTGGCGAGCGATCAGCTTCTCGAGGGTGTCGCCGTCGGTGTCGTCATCGGTCCACGCCAACACGCGCCCCAGGCGCGGCTCGATCGTCCCGACCAGGTTCTCGTACTCGGCGTCGTGGACGAGCAGCGCCACGCCCTCGCGCTCGCACACGTCTGTCAGCTGCGGCCCGGCAAAGTCGGTGTTCAGATACAGCATCCGGGTCCCCAGCCGGCCTGCCGCAAATGTCACGTCGATGAACCCGCGGTGGTTGCGGCACAGGATCCCGATCGTGTCACCCTCGCGTACGCCACGGGCACGGAGCGCGGACGCGAGCGCCATCGAGCGCCCCCGCAGCTGTGCGAACGTGAGCATTCCAAGCTCGTCGATCAACCCGGGCCGGTCGGCGTAGCGCACCGCTGGGATCTCGATCGCGGCGCCGATCTGGCCGAGCCGGTCCATTGCCCGCATGATCGCCGCGGTCCGGGTCGGCGATTCGAGCGTGAGCATCCCGGCTTGCCAGGCGTATCTGGCGGAACGGGCCTCGACGGCTCCGCGCCGTGCCAGCTGGATTGAAGTTTCGAAAATCGGTCTGAGCTGGGTCATCGGCGGCAAATCTATCCGGTACCGTCGCATCGACAGATGTGTCGCCTGTTTGGCATGAGCGGCGGAGCACACCGGGTGCGTGCCACATTCTGGCTGCTCGAGGCGCCCGATTCGCTGGCAGCGCAGAGCCGGCGCGAGCCCGACGGCACCGGCGTGGGGTGCTTTGACGAGCATGGCCGGCCGCTCGTCTACAAGCAGCCGCTCGCTGCCTACGAGGACAAGGAGTTCGCGCAAGAAGCACGCGAGCTGTGCTCGCGCACGTTCATCGCCCACATCCGCTACGCATCGACCGGCGCGATCGCACCGCAGAACACGCACCCGTTCGAGCAGCACGACCGGCTGTTCGCGCACAACGGCGTGATCGAGGACCTGCCCGCGCTCGAGCGTGAGCTCGGCGAGCAGTTGTCGCTAGTGCACGGCGACACCGACTCCGAGCGGTACTTCGCGCTGATCACGCGCGAGATCGAGCGCGGCGGCGACATCGGACGCGGGATCATCAGCGCCGTCGAGTGGGTGGCGGAGCACCTGCCCGTGTTCGCGGTCAACTTCGTC
>DASYFZ010000045.1:0-6658 GCA_036000295.1 Solirubrobacteraceae bacterium | reverse complement strand
CTCCACCCCGGCGACCTCACCCGCCAGGGCCAGCGCCTCGGTGATCGACAGCGCGATGCTGTTCAACAGGTACCGCTCCCCGGCGACCCCGCGCTCCGCCGCGAGCACGTGACCCTCGGCGCAGTCGGCGATGTCGACGAGACTCACGTTCGTCGGCACGAACACCTTCAGGCGCCCGTCCAGGTACGCCAGCAGGAACCGCGCGGTGCCGCCCGAGCGCCCCGGGCCCTGGACTGACGACGGGTTGACGCATACGACCTCGACGCCCGCCTCGCGGCCGGCCTCGAACACCGCCCGTTCGCCCTCGGTCTTCGAGCGCTCGTACGTCGACAGGTACCAGCCACGATGCGGCGTGTCCTCGCGCCCGACCACGCCCGATGCCTCGCCGATCGTCGCCGCAGAGGAGGTGTGGACGAACCGCCCCACACCCGCACGGGCGGCGGCGCGCACGACGACGGGCGGCCCGTCGACGTTGGTCCGCAGCATCGGCCCGGGATCATCTACACAGAGCGTGTTGACGCCGGCGACGTTGTAGATCACCGAGCACCCAGCCATCGCCGCTGCGAGGGCGTCCTCGTCGAACAGGTCGCCGGCAACTGGCACCGCGCCCAGCCCCCGCAGCGTTTCCTCGGACGGACGCGAGCGGGCGAGCGCCACGACCTCGTCGCCCCCGGATACGAGCCGCTCGACGAGCGCGCGACCGACCACGCCGCTGCCGCCCGTGACGAAGACGCGGCTCACGAATCGCTGCGAAGCGCCGACGAGAAGCTCATGAAGTAGTCGACGCCCGACCACACGGTCACGATCGCGGCCGCGATCAGCACCCATTGATCGAGGAACACGCCGCCGATCACGACGTCGGGGCGCAACATCACCAAGGCGATCGCGATGAACTGCACGGTCGCCTTCCACTTGCCGAGCATCGAGGCCTCCAGGTGCAGCCCCTGGGCGGCGACCGCCGCACGCAGGCCGAGCACGATCATCTCGCGGCTGATGATGATCAGCGCGATCCACGGCGACGCGCGGTCGACGGCGACGAGCGCGATCAGCGCCCCGGTGATCAGCAGCTTGTCGGCCGTGGTGTCCAGGAACGATCCCAGCCGCGAGCTAACGCCCCAGCGCCGGGCCAGTCGCCCGTCGAACCAGTCGGTCGCCGAGACGACGATGAACACGATCGCCGCGGCCGTGTAGGAATGACTCAGGACGAGCGCCATCACCACCGGCGTGGCGACGATCCGGCTGCTCGTGCCGGCCAGGATCAAGGCGCTGCCGCGCGCGGGGCCTCTCTGCGTTGCTCTCAGCGCTCCAGCCTCCACTGCGGGCGATCGTACCAGCGGTCTTCGCTCAGAATAGGGCGTCGGCGACCGCGCGCGCCGCACGCGCATCCGGCGCGTTGACAGCCTGCTCGGCCGCGGCGATCGCATCGGCCAGCGTCACGGACCGCAGCGCCTGCTTGACCTCGGCGATCAGCGGCGGCGCCATGCTCAGCTCGCGGACGCCCAGCCCGACCAGCAGCACGGCCGCGGCGGGGTCGCCGGCGAGCTCCCCGCACACGGCCACCAGCCGTCCATGGACGGCCGCGCCCGCGGCGATCAGGCGGATCAGGCGCAGCACCGCCGGCTGGGTTCCGGCGAGGAGCTCGCCGACCAGCTCGTTGCCGCGCTCAGCGGCCATCGTGTACTGCGTGAGGTCGTTGGTACCGACCGAGAAGAACTCCGCACGCGCGGAGAGCTGCTCGGCAAGCAGCGCCGCCGCCGGGACCTCGACCATGATCCCGGCTTCGAGCGCGGCGCGGACCCCGGTCTCCGCGCGCGCCTGCTCGAGCAACGCGAGCGCCGCGTCAAGCTCGGCCAGGGTCGAGACCATCGGGAACATCACCTTCAGCGGATGCTCGGCGGCAACCCGCAGGATCGCACGCAGCTGGACGAGGAACAGCTCGGGTCGCGCCAGCGACAACCGCAGCCCGCGCCGGCCGAGGAACGGGTTTGCCTCGGGCTCCATTGGAACTGCCTGCAGCGGCTTGTCGGCGCCGACGTCGAGCGTGCGCACGATCAGGGGCCGGCCGGCGAGGTCGGAGGCGATCGCGGCGAGCGTCTCCACCTGCTCGTCCTCGGAGGGAAGCTCGGCGCGCTCGAGGAACAGGAACTCGGTCCGCAACAGCCCGACGCCGTCGGCGCCCATCTCGACGACCGACGAAGCCTGGCCGGCGCCGCCAAGGTTCGCGAACACGTCGATCACGGTGCCGTCGCGCATCACCGCCGGCTCGCGGGCGTGCTCGCGGGCGACGCGCCTGCGCTCGTCCGCGTCGGCGGCACGCGAGCGTGCAGCGGAGGTCTGCGCGTCGTCGGGCGAGACGAGTACGGTTCCCGCCTGGCCGTCGAGCAGCAGCGGCGTTCCCTCGGCGAGCGTGAGCACCGAGCCGCCGAGCCCGACCACCGCGGGGATCCCGAGTGCGCGCGCGAGGATCGCCGCGTGGGCCGTCGCGGTCCCCCGGGCGGTCGCGACGGCCTGCACGAGCTCGGGGTCGAGCGCGGCGGTGTCGCGAGGCGTCAGCTCGTCCGCGACAACGATCCCGGGCTCGACCAAGGCCGGCCCCGCTTCCCCGCCCCCCAGTGCCGTGAGCACCCGGCGTCCGACGTCGTCCACGTCGGCCGCGCGCTCGGCCAGCAGATCGTCGCCGAGCGACCGCCACTGCGCAGCCGTCTCCTTGCCGGCGGCATGCCAGGCGGCCTCCGCCGAGTCGCCGCCGTCGATCAACGCCCGCGCGCGCCCCGCCAGAGCCTCGTCGTCGAGCAGCGCGAGGTGCGCCGTGAAGATCTCGGCCTCCTTTGCGGCGCCTCGCCCGGCGACCGTGTCGCGGTCCTGCTCGATGGCCACGCGAGCCGCGGCCAGTGCCTCGTCGAGGCGCCCCAGCTCGACCTCGGCCCCCTGCGACTCGCGATGCGCCGGAGCGTGGCCGTGGTCGGCGAGCTTCCAGGCGGGCCCGATCGCGATGCCCGCCGACGCCGGGATGCCATGTAGCACGGCGCCCGCCGGCGGCGCAGGCGTGGGCGCGGCCTCCGTGGCCACGGGAGTCGGGGCTTGAGGCGCGGCCGCGACCTCGACAACCCCGTCGCCAAATCCGCCCGCGGCCAGCTCCTCGAGCGCCGCCACCGCCTCGCTCGCCTGCGGACCCGACGCGGTCGCGACCAGCCGGTCGCCCTTGCGCGCCATCAACGTCATGATGGCCGACAGGCTGCGAGCGCTGACCGGCCCGGGGCCTCCTTGCTTTGCGAGGCGCAGGTCCGCGTCGAATCGCCCGACCAGCTCGACCACCAGCGCAGCGGGCCGCGCATGTAGGCCGATCTCGTTGACGATCGGGATCTCCGCGCGCGCATCGGCCTCCGGCTCAGCTGCTTCCGGCTCAGCTGCTGCCGGCTCTGACGGGCCTTCGTCCGCGACCCCCAGCTGCGCCTGCTTGGCGGCAAACGCCCGCCCCGCCTCGACTCGCACCTCATCCAAAGACGCACCCCCGCGCGCAGCGGCCGCCGCCGCCACGGCCCCCTCCACCAGTGGAGCCTCGCTGAGCACCACCCGCCCGCCGGACTCCATCAGCTCGACCGCCATCTCGGCGCTCATCAGCGCGCTGCCCAGATCCATCAGCACGAGCACCCCGTCGTCGGACATCGCGCGCTCGATCGCGGCCTGGACCCGCGCGGCGTCGGTCCCGATCGAGCCGTCGTCCATCCCGCCCGCCTCCTCGACGCGGACCTCCTCGCCGCCCATCTGGCGGGCGAGCTCGACGACGCCGCGCGCCAACTCAGCGCTGTGAGAAACGACGACGATCCCGACCATCGGGCGGGTCGGTCCTAGCCCAGCCCGTAAGCCTGGTACAGCAGCTCGACCGGATGCTTGGACGGACGGCCGGTGGCGTGCTCGATCTGCCAGCGGCACGTCTCACTGTCACAGGCGACCACGCCCGCGTCCGCCGCCTCAACCTGACCGAACAGATCGGCGCCGACCGCCATGCCGATGTCGTACTTCTCCAGCTTGAGGCCGTAGGTGCCCGCGATGCCGCAGCACTTCGCGTCCATCTCGCGCAGGTCGAGGCCCGGGATCAGTGCCAGCAGCTCCATCGCGGGCTTTCCGATCCAGTGGCCCTGCTGCTGGCACGGCGCGTGGTAGGCGACCGTCTCGTGCACCGGCTGAAAGTCGGTCTTCAGCTCGCCCGAGTCGTGCATCTCCAGCAACAGCTCGCAGATGTCGTAGGTCTGGCGGCTGACCAGCTCGAGATCCGGATCGTCCTCGAGCCCGAGGATCTCGCGCGCCTCGCGCTTGAGCATCAGCGTGCAGCTGGTGGCGTTGCCGACGATCAGCGTGCCGTCGCGCGCGTGCGGGGCAAGCGAGCGGGCAAGCCGCAGCACATAGCCACGCGCATCGTCGAACAGTCCGTTGGACTGAAGCGGGAGGCCGCAGCAGTCCTGCTTGGGGACCTCCACCCGGAACCCGTTGTGCTCGAGCACGGCGACGACCTTCTCGCCCAGGTCGGGCTCGTAGTACTCGGTCCCGCAACCATGGAAGAACACGATCTTCTTCCCCGTCGCCGGGCCCTGGTGGCGCTTGGCCCAGGTCGCAAAGCGCCGGCCCGCGAACTTCGGAAGCGCGGCCTTGCGGTGAATGCCGAGCACGCGCTCGGCGAGCACGCGAGCGGGGCCGAATCGCAGGCCGAAGTTGGCCAGCGGCGCAACCGGCGTGCCGAGGCGCCCGATCACGGTCGGCCGCGCGATTACCCGGTCACGGAACTTGACGCCGGCCTGCTCCTTGACCACCCGGCGGGCGTGGGCGTTGAGCTCAGCGATCTGAACGCCCTGGGGACAGTGCATCGTGCACAGCCCGCATCCCGAGCAATAATCGACCGAGGACTCGAGCGACGGCATGCCCGCGATCCGATAGCGCTCGGCCTGCGGCCCGGCGTACTTCGGACCTGGGAACAGCGGTGTGACATTCGAGACCGGACAGACGGTCTCGCAGATCGTGCACTTGACGCAGTGGTCCAGCGAGCTTCGCAAAAGCTCGTGGCCAAGCGCCTCGGTGATCGGATTTCCGTCGCTCATGCGGCCGCCGTAGCTCCTTCTCGGTCGAGCACCGTCCGCGCGGCGCGTAGGCCGCTCGACAGTGCGATCCCCTCTCCCGAACCCTCGCGCCAGGGCTCGGCCCCGGGCAACGCCGAGCCGGCCACCAGCACGTTGGACGTACCCTCGGCCACCAGCGAGGAGTCGACCGCGATGCCGACCCGCGCCATCGGCTGGCCTCCGAAATAGTCGCCGCCGTATCTCGGCTCGCCGTCGCCTGGCACCCCGCGCAGCGGCAGCCCCATGACCGTGTCACGAGCCTGCCAGTCGGATCCGAGCTCGATCGCGCCCGAGTTGAATCCGCCGGCTGCCAGCACCACCCAGCGCGCGCCGTACACGTGGTCGTGTCCGCTGGTGTCGGCGCGAACCGCGATCACGCGGTCGCCCTCGCGTTCGACCTCGACGACAGCGGCGCCGATCACCAGCCTGCCACCGGCGGCGCGCAGGCCCGCGCGCAGCGCGTCATACACGCGGATCCCGGATGCTGAAGGCGGCAGCGTCGGAATCTCGAACACGGCGTGCCCGAGCCGGCTCTCGAGCTCGGACCACGCCTTGTGCGGATCACGAAGACCGAGGATCGCCGGCAGGCCGACGCGCTCGTCGGCGTGCAGCAACGGCAGCAGCTGAGCCGCGAACGAGGCGCGGAACTTGTGATCGTCCATAGATCTCGCGAGCCCGAGTGAGTTGGCCTCAGCGCGGCCCACGTTGAGCTCGAGCTGCACGCCCCTGGCTGCGACGCCGTCGCGCTCGAGGTTGGCGGCGCACAGCGATGCGTGGAAGTCGCGCAGCACGCGGATCCCGACCACGCAGATCGGTCCCGAGGAAGCGCCGCGCCTGGCGACGAGCTCTCCCTGGGCGAACGTCTCCGGGACCAGCGCGGACGGGCGCTTGGCGCCAAGCGCCGTCGGCAGCACGTGATTGTGTCCGAGGTCGCCGACATAGCTATAGGACGGGTGCGGCCCCGCCTCGACGATGCCGCCGAACCACTCGAGGGCCGCCGTGATCCCGTCGAGTCCGATCGCGGCGTACGGGTGGTCGGGATGGGCCTCCACGAACGAAGGCAGCGCTTCGGCAGGACTCGAAACGCGCTCGGGGTCATATCCGAGGACGTCGACCAGGCCGGGCGCAAGGTGCGTGGACCCGACTCCCTTGGAGAGCACGCAGACGCGCGCGCCGGATTGGGCAAGGCGGGTGGCGGCGGTGAGCCCCGCGACACCGGCGCCGATCACGACCACGTCGAAGTGCCTGCTCGGCTTCATGACGGCAGGTGACTCACGTCGAGGACGCCCTGGAAGATCCAGTCATCGAGCCTGGCCTGGCGCACCTGGTCGCCGTAGAGGATCGGCCACACGCCCTTCCAGCGCTCGCGCAGGAACTCGAGCAGCGCAGCGTTGGCCTGGGCCGTCTCGATTCCGTCGAGCCCGTGAAGGATTCCGGTCGCGCGGTAGATGCAGAAACCGCCCTGGCATGGTCCCATACCAAGGCGAAGGATCCGCCTGATGTCGTCGAGGCTCGTCGTCGCGCGCCGGCGCATCGCGTCCTCGACC
>DASYFZ010000037.1:0-2362 GCA_036000295.1 Solirubrobacteraceae bacterium | reverse complement strand
GCCTGCCACACTGAGGGCGTGTCCTACGTCCTGGCGTTCCTGGGCTTCTCTGCGCTGATCCTGCTGCACGAGGCCGGCCACTTCGCCGCCGCCAAGGCAGTCGGAATGCGCGTCGAGCGGTTCTCGCTGTTCTTCGGCCCGCTGCTGCTGAAGGTCCGCCGCGGCGAGACCGAGTACGGGATCGCGCCGATCCCGCTCGGGGGCTACGTGAAGATCAGCGGCATGAACCCGCGCGAGGAGCTGCCGCCCGAGGTGGTCCCGCGGGCCTACTACAACCAGCCCGTCTGGAAGCGGATCTTCGTGATCCTGGCCGGCCCGGCCGTCAACCTGGCGATCGCGTTCATCATCGTCTGGGCGCTGTTCGTCGCCAACGGGCAGGCGGTCGCGACCAAGCAGATCGGGGCGGTCGAGAAGACGTCGCAGGCGGCCGGGTTGCTGAAGCCCGGAGACAAGCTTGTGTCGGTCGACGGCGTCACCGGCAGCTCCGACGAGCTGCGCGCGCAACTTGCCACGCACCGGTGCGCCGGCGCCCAGGTCAACGGCTGTCTGGCAAAGACGCCGGCCCGGATCGTGGTGGAGCGCAACGGCAATCTTGAGACGTTCAACATCAGTCCTCGCTACAGCGCAGCCGAGAAGCGGCCGCTGGTCGGGTTCTCGTTCACCCCCGGGCACGAGTCGGTGGGTCCCGTCCACGCCGTCGCGCTCACAGGATCGGGCCTGTGGCACGTGACCACCTCGACCGTGTCGGTGATCGTGCGGATCTTCGAGCCCCAGGAGCGCAAGCAGCTCAACGGGATCGTGGGCGGCTATACGGTGACCCAGGAGTCGTTCGCCGCGAGCACCACGCAGGCGCTCTGGGTCCTGGCCTTGATCTCGCTGTCACTGGGGATCATCAACCTGTTCCCGTTCCTGCCGCTGGACGGTGGGCACGTGTTCTGGGCGGTGGCCGAGAAGATCCGGGGTCGCCGGATCCCGTTCGAGGTGATGGAGCGGGCCGGGGTGGTCGGCTTCGTGCTGATCGTGATGCTGTTCGTGATCGGCCTGACCAACGACATCTCGACGCTCAACGGCGCGGGCTTCAACGTCCGCTGAGCTCTGCCTAGAGCAACCGTTTAGCCCGCACTGCGATAGTTTCCGCGGGGCGCTGGATTAGGGCACTAAAGAGCGGAGGAACGATGGAAAGCAGCACGATGACCCCAGTGGGGGCGCGAGCGGTCGACGCGCAGACCGTCGCCGAGGCGTTCCGCCGCACGGCCGCCAACCACCCCGACGTCGTCGCGGTGCGGACCGCCGACGACAACGTCTCGCTGACCTGGGCAGAGCTGCTGGGTCGCGTTGACGCGGTAGCGGGCGGCCTGGCGCAGCTGGGCGTCAAGCGCGGCGACACCGTCGCGATCATGCTCGGCAACCGGCCCGAATTCCACATCGCCGACCTGGCGGCGGTGACGCTCGGCGCGACGCCGTTCTCGGTCTATGTCACCTACCCCGCGCCCGAGATTGAATTCCTCTGCACCGATGCCGACGTGCGCGTCGCGATTGTCGAGCAGGCGTTTTTGCCCGTGATGCTCCAGGCGCGCAAGAACCTGCCCGGCCTCGAGCACGTGATCGTGATCGACGGCGACGCGCCGGAGGGCACGATCGCCCTGGCCGACATCGAGGGCTCCAACCCCGACTTCGATGGCGCCGCCGCTTCCGCGCAGGCCGGCCCTGAGGACATCGTGACGCTGATCTACACATCGGGCACGACGGGCCACCCCAAGGGCGTGCAGCTCTCACACCACGCGATCATGTTCTCGGCTAAGGGCGTCGAGGAGGTCATCCCGTTCGATGTCGGCGGACGCGTGATCTCGTGGCTGCCCGCGGCTCATATCGCCGAGCGGATGGCCCACCACTACATCCCGGTGATCTACGCAGGCACGATCACCACCTGCCCGAATCCGCGCGAGATCCTCTCGTTCCTCCCGCAGGTGCGCCCGACCTGGTTCTTCGCGGTTCCCCGGATCTGGGAGAAGCTCAAGGCCGGCCTGGAGACGATGCAGGCCGCGCAGCCCGAGGAGCAGCGCAAGCCGATCGAGCAGGCGATGGCCGCATCGCTTCAGCGCGTGCGGCTGCGCCAGCGCGGCGAGCCCGTCCCCGAGGAGCTCGAGCGGCAGGTGGCCGACGCGGATGAGCGGCTGTTCTCCAAGCTGCGCGAGATGCTGGGCCTCGACCTGGCACAGGGCGTCAACGTGGGCGCCGCGCCGACGCCGCTCGAGGTGCTCGAGTTCTTCCACGCGCTCGGGATCGAGCTCGCCGAGCTATGGGGGATGTCAGAGACCTGCGGTGTCGGCTCGGTCAATCGCCCTGGCGCCGTCAAGCTCGG
>DASYFZ010000726.1:0-4018 GCA_036000295.1 Solirubrobacteraceae bacterium | reverse complement strand
TCAACTCGGCATCGATCGCCTCACGGATCGCGATCTCAGCCCCGATCTCATCGCCGGCCAACAGTGCCTCGGCGAACGCGTCCGCCAGCTCCTTGATTCGGTCGTCGGCCGGCTCGTCGGGTCCGCGCTGTATCCGATCCCCCATCGTCCTTCGCCTCAGCGTCACCATACTGCCGCGCGCACCGGGGCGGTGCTACGCAGCCGCGCTCCAGAGCTCGGTTAGTGGACCTTCGCGGCCCGCCACGGGGTCGGCGGCTGGTATCGGCACACGCGCGATGTTGGCCAACGCCTCGTCGTGCTCAGCTGGGTCGCCGCGCTGCAGATCCCAGCGCATCCCGTTGGGGTAGGCGCCGACGACCAATAGGCCGGGTTCGGACCCGGCATTGCAGTGACCGGTTCCGGCAGGAAGCACGACGACGTCTCCGGCGGTCAGCTCGAGCGGACTGCCCTGCGGTCCGCCCAGCACGACGTTCGCGGTTCCAGATGCGATCCCGAGCACCTCGTGCGAGGTCGAGTGGAAGTGGTGAAACGGGTAGATCCCGTTGCGCCAGGCACCGAGCCAGCCGTTGCCTGCGAACAGCTCCTCGTGCGCGGCAGCGCCGGCGTCGGGTCCAAGCGCGCGTCGGTACAGGAGCACTGGCAGCGACGAGTTGGGGATCGCCCCGTCGTCATCGAAGGTGAAAGTCTCGACCTTCATTCCGGAACCGGGGAGCTTACGAGCACGTACCGCGCTTACCCGTTGCGAGGCGCGCGGTCACATCGCTGCCCTCTCGCGGGTCGTGTTCGCATCGACGCCAACCGACCGATGACAGGAGGTGCCGCCATGGCACGCATTCGAGGAGTACCCGAGGACCAGGCCGGCCCGATGCTGAAGCTCGTATACCGGCTGATGCGCCGCGGGATGAAGAAGCTGACCGGTCGCGACGCTGCCCATGGCAGCGGACTCGAGCCCCTTGAAGTCTGGGCGGTGCAGCCGAAGATGATGCGCGGCATGGGCAAGTTCCAGCAGGCGGTGCGCAACGCCGACGGCGTTGACGAGCGGACGAAGAACCTGGTCGAGCTCAAGGGGGCGCAGATGATCGGCTGCGAATTCTGCGTCGACCTCGGATCACAGATCTGCCGCAATTCGGGCCTCTCGGACAACGAGCTGCTCGCGCTGCCGCGCTACCGGCAGAGCGACCTGTTCACCGAGCGCGAGCAGACCGCGCTCGACTACGCGGTCGCCGTGATGCGCACGCCCGTAGAGGTCACCGACGAGCTGTTCGCGCGGATGCAGGCGCACTTCAGCGACGAGCAGATCGTCGAGCTCACCGCGTTGCTGACGGTCGTCAATCTCGACCGGCTCAATGCGGCCTTCGGGATCGGGTCGGCCGGGTTCAGCGAGGGAATGGTGTGCGTGCCGCCCGACCGGCCGGTGCCAGCTATGGACCATCACCCGATTCAGGTGAGCGATTGACGTGAGCTGGGCGAGATACTCGCGCCGCGATGGCCGTGACATCGAGGGATGCGGCGACCAACAGGCGCCTGGCGATCCTCCTGGCGATGGCGATGTTCGTGCTTGTCGTCGACACGTCGCTGATGAACGTCTCGATCTCGGCCGTGATCCGCGATCTGCACACGACGGCGAGCGGCGTCCAGTCGGCGATTGCCCTGGAGGCGCTCGTGTCGGCGGCGTTCATCCTGATCGGCAGCAAGATCGGCGACTTCATCGGGCGCAAGCGCGCGTATGTGCTCGGTCTGCTCGCCTACGCGATCGGCGCGCTGTCGATGGTGCTCGCTCAGAGCCTGACCGCGATCATCATCTTCTGGGCAATCGTGGGCGGCCTGGGCGCGTCGCTGCTGCTGCCCGCCATGCAGTCGCTGATCCACGGCAACTTCGAAGGCGACGCGCAGAAGAAGGCCTACGCGCTGGTCGGCGCCTCGGCCGCGATCGCCGCAGCGGTCGGACCGCTGCTTGGAGGGTTCCTGACCACGTTCTTGTCGTGGCGGGTCGGGTTTGCGCTCGAAGACCTCGTGATCGTTGTTGTGCTGGCGAATATCAAGCTGGTTCAAGACGTGCCCTACACGGGTTCCCGTGAGGCCGACTACGTCGGTGCGCTGCTGTCGGCGCTGGGAATGGGCGGCATCGTGCTCAGCATCCTCGTCTGGCAGGAGGGCGGCGAAGCGGTCGGGGCGTTGCTCGCGATCGGCTTGGCGGCGGTGGGCGGGCTGGCGTACTGGCTGATGCGCCGCAAGCGCGAGAACAAGCCTGTGCTGATCGACCCCGACCTGTTCAAGTCCCCGCTCTACAGATTCGGGATCACCGGCCAGATGCTCCAGCAGATCGCGCTGGGCGGCACGATGATCGCCCTGCCGATCTACCTGCAGCTCGTGCTCGAGTACAACGCGATGCAGGCGGGCCTGTCGCTCGCCCCGCTGTCCTTGACGATGTTCGCGATCGCGCTGCTTGCCGGCAAGCGGGCTGGGAAGCGGCGCCCGGCCAGCATCATCAGGCTGGGGTTCGCGGCGCTCACGCTGGGGCTGGCAATCCTCATCCCGATCGTGCCCCGCGCAACGTCCGGCTGGTACCTCGTGGTGCCGCTGATGATCGCCGGCTGCGGATTGGGGCTGCTCGTATCCCAGCTCAACAACTACACGCTGTCTCCGATCACCGAGGAACGCGTGAGCGAGGCTGCGGGTGTGAACTCGGCGGCGGGCTCGTTTGGGCTGTCGTTCGGCCTGGCGTTCGCCGGCGCAATCCTGCTGGCGACCTTGTCGGTCACCTTCACCAAGAAGGCCGACGCGAGCACTGTTCTCTCCCCGAATCAGCAGCAGCAGGTCTCAAAGACGCTCGAGCACGACGCCGAGGTGATGAGCAATACGCAGCTCGCGGAGCAGCTCAAGGGCGAGCGTCCCAACGTCCAGGACGAGATCATCAGGATCAACACCGAGTCGCGGCACATTGCGCTTCAGGTGGCGCTGCTGATTCCGATCCTCGCCGGGCTGCTCGGGTTCGTCACCTCTCTACGGATGATGCGCCTGCCGGATCCTGTGTCGTCCAGCGCCGCCGAGGGCTTAGCCTTAGGCTGACGCGGCGGGCCGCGGGCCCGCCGCCCTACTCGTGCATCGACGGCACGAACGAGATTCCCACGATCGCTCCCTCCGGGGACAGCAGCCGGGCGACCGTCTGACCCCACGGCTCCTGTCGCGCGGGGTGCAGCAGCTCATATCCGGCGGCGACGAGTTCATCGGCCGCGTCCTGCACGCGCGCGGCGTCGGCAACGTCGAACTCAACGCTGACCTGGGGAACGGCGAGGTGCGCCGGCCACCGCTCGTTGCCAAAGCACGCCTGCGCGGCCTGCGAGAGCGGCCACACGCCAAAGTGCTTGGTCCCGGGTATGTGCTCGCTGTGAAAGTAGTCGCCGCCCTGGCTCGTCAGGGGAAGCCCGAGGGTGTCGACGTACAGGCGACGCGACTGCGCGGGGTCCGGCGCGATCACGGCGACGCCCGAGACGAACTCGATCTCCATCCAAATATCCTTTCTGTGCTTTGCTGCTTTGAACGGATGCAAGCAAGCGGTAAGCGCCTCGTCTTGAACGAATCCGACGTGTATCGCGAGTTCGCGCCACCGGCGTGGGCGCGGACCGCGATCGCTTGCTTTTGGATGCGCCGCGGGGACGGGGGTTCGGTGCGGGTGCTGCCCGACGCGTGCGCGGACATCGTGTGGCGGCCCGGTGCCGGTGCGATGATCGCCGGCCCCGACAGCGAGGCCTGGACGTCGCGCACGTCGCCCGGTGAGCTGATCGTCGGGGCGCGGCTGCTCCCGGGCGCCGGCGGCGCAGCGTTCGGGGTCCCGTTGGCCGAGGTCCGCAACGCGCGCGTCCCCGTCGACGCCCTTGGTCTTGACCGTCGACGCGAGCTGAGCGGCGCGCTGGATCCCGGCGACGCCCCGGCCGCCGTTGCCGCGGTCGCGCTCGCGCGCGTCGCCCAGGCGCCGCCCGACCCGGCCGTCCAGGCGGCGGCGATCAGGCTGCTCGAT
>DASYFZ010000693.1:0-5902 GCA_036000295.1 Solirubrobacteraceae bacterium | reverse complement strand
TAGGACGCTGACACCGGCGCGGTCGGGAACTGCTCCGCGTATCGTCGTTCCCCCGCCGGGGGAGGAGATGACCTCGAGCTCTCCGCCGACCGCGCCGATCCGGTCGTGCATGCTCGTCATGCCGATGCCGTCGCCCCGTCGCGCGGTGTCGAGCCCCACGCCATCGTCGGCGAAGTCAAACCGCAGGAGTCCGAGGTCACGGCTGATCCGCAAGGTGATGCTGGCGCCAGCGCCCGCGTGTTTGGTGGTGTTCTGGACGGCTTCCAGGGCGCAGAAGTAGATCGCGTTCTCCACCGGCTCCGGGCACCGCCCGATCGCCTCGTCGATGACATCGACCGTGATCGGCGCCTCTCTGGCCACCGAGCGCAGCGCATCGCCGAGACCGTTGTCCCGTAGCACCGTCGGATAGATCCCCCGCGCGAGGGCGCGGAGCTCGTCGACCGCCTTGGCAGCGTCTGCGCCGATCGACTCGAGCTGTCTGGCCAGATCCTGACCCTCGGCAGCCTCCTGTGCGAGCGCCAGCTTGACCTGGATCGCCGTCAGCCGCTGTTGGGCGCCGTCATGGAGATCTCGCTCCAGGCGCTGGCGCGCGACGTCGCCGGCTTGGATGACCCGTTCACGCGCATCGGCGAGCTGACGGAGGGCGTCCGCCCACGCTGCAGTGAGCTTGGCGTTCTCCAACGCCAGCAGAACCACGAGTTCCCCGACCTCGAGAAGGGCGGAGTCATTGGCGGCAGGCGCGCCCGTCGCACCCGGCGAGATTAGCGACAAGGTTTGCATCACAATGGTCCTATTCGTCCTACAAATGGGATTAGACTACAGTCAGCGCGACGATGTCAAGCCCAGACGTGAACATCCTGTTACGAGCGGCTCGGAGCCGCTGATGGCCGAGCGCCTGAGCCAGACGGTCGCGAACGACCTGCTCGCGCAGATCACCCGCGGTGAGTACGGCCCCGGCGATCGGCTTCCCTCCGAGCAGCAGCTCATGGACCGGTACCGCGTCGGCCGCAACACCGTCCGCGAGGCGATGCAAAGCCTCCGGACGCTTGGGCTCGTCGACATCAGACCCCGCCTGGGCGCGCGAGTGCTCGGCCAGGCGGCCCCCAACACCCTCGCGAACTCGGCCGTGTCCATGCTCATCGGCGACCAAACGGTCACCGAGCTCTACGAGGTCCGACTCATCCTCGAACCTGCTGCCGCCGCGATTGCGGCCAAACACCGAAGCGATGACGACCTCCTGGCCATGAGACGCGCTCGGACCCACTACCGGGTCGCCTATGAGATGGGAACGCCTGTGTGGGAGGCGGACATCGAGTTTCACCAAGCGATCGCCGAAGCCAGCGGAAACGCCGTGCTCGCCAAGGTCCTGGCCCCGGTCTCCGACCTGCTCAACAACGCTCGCCAAGCGACCGGCACGCTACCCGCCGCGGTCGAGATCGCGCTCGGCCAGCACGACGAGATCGCTGAGGCGATCGAGGCACGCGCCGCCACACGGGCGCGCCGTGCCATGACGCGACATATCGAATCGGGCATCTGGGCGGTCAACCAGCTCACACACGCCGAGCGAACCACGGGCGCACTGACGGAGACCGAATCGCCCGCCAGAGCTCCCGGCCGCATCCCGCGGCAGGGACGGCCGAGCCGCGCCCGCCTCGGTCAGCCCGGTTAGCGTCGCGCCACTACGCGTCGCGACGCGGTGAGCCGCCAGCGCTCGGTTCCGACGCGGCCGCGGTGGCTACGTCTGAGGGGAAGGTCCTGCCGGCGCGGAACAGGAACACGCCGGCGGCGACCAGCGCGGCGAGCATGATCACGAAGGTGACCTCGAGTCCTGTGGTCGTGGCGGGACTTGGCGCGTGCGGGCGCGTGCCGATCGGCGCCTGCGCAGGCAAGATGCCGGCGACCAGTTGCGAGACGCCGCCGAACACGAGCGGCGCGGCCGCCTGGGCCAGCGAGCGGACGACGGTGAGCGCGCTCTGCGCTCGTCCCCACAGGCCCGCGGGCACAACGTCAAGGCGCGCCGCCTGGATCGGCGGGTTCGCGGCGAAGATGAGCGCCGCGCCGGCGACGTTGAACCACAGGGCAGGCGTGAGGTGCGCTCCGACGAACCCGGCGATCAGCAGCAGCGCGGCGCCGATGTAGCAGACGCCCGCGAACCACACGCGCGCCGCCAGGTAGCCGCGCCTGACAAGTATGTCGGGCAGCCGGCCGCCGACGAGGGTGCCGATCACCGCCCCGACGACCAGCAGTGCCAACACCAGCTCGGCTGTCGCCTGACTGGCGTGGTAATGCCCCTTGACGAACAGCAGGGCGAACGTCTGCAACCCCGCGAAATAGAAGTAGCCCAGCGAGGAGCCGACGATCATCAGCAGGTTGGACGGGATCGAGAACAGGTAGCGGATCGACGGCCCCAGCCCCATCTTGCTGGGATCTTCGTGGAGCACGAGCCGCGGGTTGGGGACCGCGCCGGCGCGGCGGGCGGCCTCGCGGGCCGCCTGGTGCTCGGCATCGACCGGTGGCGCCTGCTCGTCCGCCGGTACGTGTCCGTCGTCCTCCCGCGCGGCGGCCTGGGCCGTCGGCGGACCAAAATCGACGGCTCCGACCTGCAGATGACTCTGACCTCCACGAAGCGGCTCGGGGACGGTTCGCCACAACTCGCGCGCGACGAAGAACCCGGGGATCGCGAGCACCACGAACGCGGCTCGCCAGTCGATCGCGCTTGCCACGAAGCCACTGACGATGAATCCGAAGGCCGTGCCGGCCGCCTCGCCGACAAGGATGTATGACCATATGCGTCCGCGCTCCTCGGCGGCGAAATAGTCGCCGGTGAGCGAGGCGATCGCCGGTCCGGCCGAGGCCGCGACCGCCCCGAGCGCCAGACGGGTCAGCAGCAGGCCCGAGAGGCTGCCCGCGAAGGCGCTGAACAGGGAGGCGATGCTCCAGAGGACGATGCTCAGTGCCAGCAGCGGCATTCGTTTCGAGCGGTCGACCAGGAACCCGACCGGAATCGTGAAGACGGCGCCGACCAACAGCGAGACCGAGCTGAGGAGCCCGAGGTCCGTGTTGTTGATGTGGAGCGCCGACTCCAGCTGCGGGGCGATGGCGCCCACGGTCGACGAGTCGGCGCCGTTCAGCGCCAACACGCACGCGAACAACGTGATGACCCTAGCGCGCGCCGGGCCGCCCGTGCGCTTGACCACCTCGCCGCGTACGACACGTGCGAACGAGCGCATGATGCGCCAGAGCACGCGCGTGATCGTGCGGAGTGGACCGCTGCGCCCGTGGTCAGGCACTGGGCCGCCCCGTGGTGGCCGGCGCGTTCTTCGCGGGGTCTGCGATTTCGTTTATCGGCGCCAGAGCCACCCTGGCCATCCTCGTCTCATGCATCCCGGATTCTGCCCCCAGTGCGGCGAGCGAGTCACCCCGTTCGCCGCCGGCTGCGCGCTCTGCGGGGCAGATCTGGACCCCCGTCGTTGGCAACGGCCCCCATCGATCACCCGGCGGCTGTCGCGTCGACTGTCGATTCGGTGGCGCACGGGCAGCGTGCGCACAGCCGCTGACGCTCGGCGTCAGTGACCGTGAACCTCAGGAAGCGCAACGAGGCGGCCATCGCGTCGGGCGGGAACGGCTCGTCGTCCACCACCAGGAGCTTCCCATGATCGGGGTACGGGTCTCTCGGTAGCATCTGTCGTGCGAGCCCACCGACATTCCAACTGGTCATGGGGGGCTGACGGGTGAACAGCACAACCGATCGTGACGCCGATATCCGGGCTCGGATCCAGGAGCACTGGGAGGCCTCCGAACGCGGGGACGGCGACGCTGAGCACGCGATCTACGCGGCAGACGCGATCCTGGACTACCCGCAGTCCGGCGAGCGCTTCCGAGGGCGGTCAAGGATCCAAGCGCAACGCGGCGGGCATCCGGCCGAACGCCACTTCATCATCCGCCGGATCCTGGGCGGCGGTGGCGTGTGGGTGAGCGAGTGCGTCATCACCTATGACGGCATGCCCACATACTCGGTCAGCGTCATGGAGATCACCGACGGTCTCGTAACGCACGAGACCCAGTACTTCGCCGACCCCTTCCCCCCGGCTCCCGGGCGCGCTGCGCTGGCTGAGCCGATTCCGGCGCCCGACCAATAAGCCGATGCAGTGAGGCTCACCGGGGAGAGGGTGGTCCTGCGGCCGGCGCGCCCGGAGGACGCCGACGCTCTCGCCCAGGGCTTCGCTGACGACCCGAGCCTGGGTGCGATGCTGGGCATCGAGCCCCAGGAGGAGAACGCCCAGTGGTTGCGCGGCACGTTCCCCGCAGACGGCCAGAACGACGAGCGGCGCACGGCCTACTGGTTTGCGATCGCCCACCCCGAGAGCGGCGAGCCCATCGGGGAGATCGGGCTCGTCGGAATCTCCTGGCCCAGCCGGCGTGCCGGACTGAGCATCCTCGTGCTGCCTGGGTTTCGCCGTGCCGGGGTCGGACGCGAGGCGATCGAGCTGTTGGTGGGGTGGGCGCAGGGCGAGCTCGGGCTGCACCGGATACAGCTGCACACGCTCCCCGAGAACGCTCCGATGCAGCGTCTCGCCGAGGCGTCGGGCTTCGTGCGCGAGGGCCTCTTGTGGGACTATTCGTTCGAACGCGGCCGCTTCGTCGACAACGTCGTTTATGCCCGGCTTCCGGCAGGGCGTCTGGGGTGATCGAACGTGCCGCGACCTTCCCGTGAACGCGCGTCACGGGGGGACGCTCGTGGTGGGCTCAGGCGAGGAGTCGCCTGACGGCGAGCTCGAGCGCGTCGCGGCGGCTGCGTGCGCCGTGGTCGGCGGCGATGAAGTGGTAGCCGATCGCGAGCGAGAACGCCAGCACGGCGCGACCTTCGATCTCGTCCTCGTCGGTGCAGAAGGACCCGAACAACTCGCGCAGATATTGCATGCGTCGGTTGTCGACGCGTCGCAGGCGCGCGGCGACGGCGGCGTCATGCCGTGCCCAGTCGCGGATCGCCAGGTCGATGGGGAGAAGGTGGTCGCTGAACGTGAGCGCACCCGCGCGGCGGATCTTGGCGCGGGCGTCACCGCCGCGACGCTCGACCTGCTCTTGGACCTCGTCGGTTGCCGCTTGCTCCCACGTGTCGAGCATCGCCTCCAGTAGAGCGCCGCGGTCCTGGAACTGAGCGTAGAACCCGCCGCGTGTCACCCCGAGGGAGTGGGCCAGCGTCTCGACGCGCACTGCGTCAGGTCCACCGCCCGCGGCCAGTGCACGCAGGCCACCCTCGATCCAGGCGGCACGTGGGGTCTTGGTGGGAGGCGCCATCGTCGCTAGGGCCTGCACGGCGAGGTTGACACGGCTCTCGATCATGCCTAACCTCTATACATACACTACTGTATATATGGAGTGGATGTGATGACCGCAACACGACAGCACCGTCCAACGACGCCCGCCGTGACCCAGATCTCGCTGCCCCACGACGCACGTGTGCTCAGCACGCTGCCCCGGATCGACTACCACGACGCCTTCGCTGTGACGGCTGACGTCCCGCACACGTCGCAGCAGTGGATCGATGCGGTGCTGCAAGACGCTCCGGCGGGCGTCCGCCGGCGTCTATGGCTGGGGTGGACGGCGCTCGGCCTGAAGCTCGGGCCGCCGTGGTCATCACACCGCGTGCTGGGCTGGAAGGTCACCCAGAGTGACCCGGCGTTCGTCCTCCTCGCCGCGGACTCCTGGCTCGGACTCCGCGGCCAATTGCTGTTTCGAAGCGAGCCCCACGGCCTGCTGTTCGCGACGTTCGTCCAGCAGACCAACCCTGTCGCCCGCGCTTTATGGGCCGCGATCACACCCCGCCACCAGCAGGTTGTCGGCTCGCTTCTGACACACGCCGCGAGCCGCGCGCGCCGCTAGCTGCCGGGCTCTTGCAGGC
>DASYFZ010000692.1:0-2765 GCA_036000295.1 Solirubrobacteraceae bacterium | reverse complement strand
CGTCCTGCACGACCGTGACCAGCGCCGCGCGGGCGCCGCTCCGCGCCAGCTCGGTGAAGCGGGCCTGCGCCTCGCCGGCGATGTAGTTCTGCACCCAGACGCTGATCTCGCCGCCGCACGGAAGACCTACGTCCCAGGCGTCATCGTCGGCGATCCCGTAATGCAAGAGCTGTGGTGCCGCACCGTCGATGATCCGCTCGGCGATCTCGACGACCGCGCCCTCGACGCATCCGCCTGAGACCGCGCCGACGACCTCGCCGAGCTCGTTGATGCCCATCTTCGTGCCGGCCGGTTGGGGCGCCGACTTCTTGGTGTCGACCACCGTCGCGACGGCGACGCGCTCGCCGCGCTGGATCCAGTTCTCAATCGTCTCCAGTACCACGTTCATGACGCAATCAACGCTTCGTAGTCCTCCCAGGTGTCCACATCTCGGGGTATCGGACCCGCGACCGAAACGTCGACCACCTGGTCCGCGAATCGATCCATGAGCTTCCACACTGCCTTGTCTCCATGGAGGTTAGACAGCGCCTCGAGCATGCTCCGGGAGAACGCCAGCGGATGGCCGCGGCCGTCGTCGTAGGCGCACGCCGCGAGCGGGGCGTCTCCGCGCCCGGCCAACAGCGCAGCGACTGTGTCGGCCGTCACCCCGGGCTGGTCGCCGAGCATCAGCACGAGCACGTCGGCACGACGGTCAACGGCACCTAGCGCGGCCGCGATCGACGACGAGCAGCCCTGGCCGAATTCCCGGTTCTCGACGAGCTGCACTCCGCCGAAATCCACGGCGCCACGAACATCGCCGGCGCTCCCGCCGACCACGCAGAGGGTCTGATCGAAGTCACAGGCGCGCGCCGTGTCGAGCACATGCCCCAGCAGCGTGCGCGTCCCATACGGCAACAGCTGCTTGGGCTGGCCCAGTCGCTTGGAGCCACCCGCGGCGAGCACGAGGCCGGCGACGAACTGCTCACCGCCCGCCGACATCACCCCGTCACTCGCTCCGCGTACTTGTCGCGGCATCCTCTACAGCAGAAGTACACCCGCCCGCCGGGGGCATCAAGATGCGGGGTCGCATCCGTGACCGCCACCTCCATCCCGCAGATCGGGTCGGTCGCCGTAGCAGCCCTGGCGGTGACCGGCGATGCGGGAACTGGGTGCGCATGGTGCTCGGTCACCAGCTGGGCCAGGATCGCGATTGCGATCTCAGCTGGCGTCCGCGCGCCTATGTCCAACCCGGCGGGCGTGTGTAGCTGTTGGCGGAGCTCATCCGGCACCTCGAGCGCCGCCACAACGGCGGCACCTCGGGCCCGGCTGGCGACGAGCGCGACGTAGGGAACGCCGGCGTTCAGCGCTGTTTCGAGCACCCGCTCCTCCCCCGATCCGTGCGATGCGACGATCACCGCCGCGTCGCTGGACTTGGGTTCGGCTTCGTCGACGGCGGTGAGGCACACGTCGTAACCGGCCGCCGAGGCAATCTCGGCAAAAGCTCGCGCGATCGGCGTCTCGCCGACCACGACAAAGCGCGCGGCGGGCACCTGGGGTTCGAGGAAGATCTCGAGCGCGCCGCCACTCAGGCAAGGGTTGTGTTCGACGACGACCGTGCCGTCGGGTGTCTCGGGATCGAAGCCGCCGTCGTCGGGCACCAGTCTCAGCAGCACCGCTTCCCCAGTCTCGAGCGCGCGCAGCGAATGCAGCCGGACCGAGGAGGTCGCGCAGGTCCCGCCCACGAACCCGTCGATCGTCCCGTCGGCGAGCACGATCGCGCTGTCACCGGCGCGGACGCTGGTGGGCTGGCGGGCGCGGACGACGGTCGCGAGCACGAACGCAACGCGGTCGGCGGTGAGCTGCTGGGCTCGCTGGGCCAGCTGTCCTCTGATCATTGCGGTGAGCCTCCTAGGTGCTCGGAGTGCATCGCGTCCCACACCCGCGATGGAGTGCACGGCATGTCGACGTGCCTGACGCCGTAGGGCGCGAGCGCGTCGCAGACTGCATTGACGATCGTCGGCGGCGATCCGACCGTGGCCGACTCGCCGATTCCCTTGGCGCCGATCGGGTGGTGCGGTGACGGCGTGACGGTGTAGTCCGTCTCCCAGTCGGGCACCTCGAGCGACGTCGGGATCAGGTAGTCCATCAGCGACCCGTTGAGGCAGTTGCCCTCCTCGTCGAAGGAGATCTGCTCCATCAACGCCATTCCGACGCCGTCGGTCAGCCCGCCGTGCACCTGGCCTTCGACGATCATCGGGTTGATCCGCACGCCGCAGTCGTCGACGGCGACGAATCGCCGGACCTTGACCTTGGCGGTGCCCGGATCGACATCGACGACGCAGATGTAGGCGCCGAACGGGAACGTCAGGTTGGGAGGGTCGTACACCGTCTCGGCGTCGAGCCCCGCTTCGACGCCCTCGGGCAGCTGCACCGATCCGCGCGCTGCCATCGCGATCTCCTGGATCGTGGCGCCCTGCTCAGGGTCGCCTTTGACGTACCAGCGGCCTTTCTCCCAGGCGAGGTCCTCGGGGGCGACCTCGAGCATCGCCGACGCGACGATTCGCGCGCGATCGCGGACCTTGCGGGCGACGATCGCCGTCGCAGCGCCGCTGACCGGAGTCGAGCGCGACCCGTACGTGCCGAGTCCGTAGGGCGTGTTGTCGGTGTCGCCGTGGATCACGTCGACGTCCTGCGGCGGGATCCCGAGCTCCTCGGCGACGATCTGCGCGAACGTGGTCTCGTGTCCCTGGCCCTGGGTCTGGACGCTGATCCCGAGCTGCGCCTTG
>DASYFZ010000019.1:0-2454 GCA_036000295.1 Solirubrobacteraceae bacterium | reverse complement strand
GATCCGATCGGCCGGATCGGCGTGTTTCACCGCGACGTGTGAGGCTGCGGTCAGCTCGCGGCCGGACAGCCGCCCAGCGCCCCGAGGCGGCGGCGGTAGACCTGCATGTCGGCGTGGTTGAAGTCGCTGTGGGTCTGGTGGCGCAGCGACGCCACACGCTCGCGGTGATACGGGCTCGACAGGCTCTCGTTGTGGCCGATCACGTTCTTGATCTCGATGTGGAAGCGGCACCGCAGCCATCGCACGAGCGACAGGCTCGCTGCCATCTGCTTGCGGTCGTCGAGCACCTGTGCGTCGCTGTAGCCGACGTGCTCGATCCCGATCGCGGTCCAGTTGAGGCCGACCGTGTGGCGGCACATGATGTTGATCGACACCAGCTGATGGATCACGCCGTACTGGTCGACCACGTAGTGCGCGCAGGTGTTCGGCAGCTCATGCAGCTCAGGGTCGGGCATGTCGGGGGCGAACGTGTTGAACGTCGCCTGGTAGCTCGGCGTGACCGTGTAGTGGATGACGATCACGTGCGGGTGCACGAGCTCGTAGCTGTCGATCCCGTAGTGGCGCTCGGCGTAGGCCTTCATCTCGGCTTTGCGCTTGGCGCCAAATGGGATCGGGTCCCACACGATCCGCGGCTTGGACACCGTCTGCGGCTGCTTGGCGGCCACCGTCTGCGGCTGCTTGGCCGGCGCCGCCCTCACACGCATCGTGCCGACGTGCGCAAAGAACATCGCAACGACCAGCGCCGCGAAGAAACCCTTCGCCTCAGTCATCCTCAGCCGCGGGCGCGCTCACCGCTGGCCATAGTACGCCTGCGGTCCATGCTTGCGCTGATGATGCTTGTCGCGCAGCGCCTGCTCCAGTGGCGCGACATCCGGGTCGAGCACCGTCGTCAGCAGCGTCGTGCGCGCGACCTCCTCGAGCGTCACCGCGATCTCGACGGCTGCCGCAGGGTCTGCGCCCCAGCAGAACGGCGCGTGTGCGCGTACAAGCGCGCACGGTAGTTCAGCGGGGCCGTGCTCGGCGAGCGCCTGCACCAGCACGTCTCCAGTCGCGCGCTCGTAGTCGCCGTCGATCTCCTCCTGGGTCAGCGGCCGGGTGAGCGGGATCGGATGCGGACACAGGTCCGCGTGCGTCGTGCCCAGCAACGGGATCTCACGCTGCGCCTGTGCCCACGCCGTGGCCCAGGTCGAGTGGGTGTGCACGATGCCGCCGATTTCCTCAAACGCGCGGTAGAGGGCCAGGTGCGTTGGCGTGTCGGTCGACGGACGCTGGTCGCCGGCGACGACGTTGCCGTCGAGGTCGACGATCACGAGGTCTGCCGCGGTCAGCGTTTCGTACGGGACGCCGCTTGGCTTGATCGCCACCACGCCGCGATCGCGATCGATACCGCTGGCGTTCCCTGAGGTCAGCTTGACGAGCCCATGCCTCGGCAGCGCGAGGTTGGCCGCGAGCACCTGCTCGCGCAGCTCTTCGGAAACGGTCATCTCAGATTTCCTCGTACTCGAGGTCCAGCAGCTCCGCCAGCCGCCGCCAGCGCGCGGCGTGATCGCCGAGGTTCAGGACGAAGTGGTGCGGGCCACCGAAGCCGAGCCACTCGTCCATGAACGGCTCCATCCCGGAGTCGGGGCGAAAGTGGAAGTAGTGCATCTCGACGTTGGGCAGCTCGGGCGTGTCGAGCACCTGGCCGCGCCCGACGACCAGCCGGTAGTACTCGCCTTCGATCGGCACCAGCGCGGCGGTCGTGGCGACGCCGGGCTCGGCCGAGAACACCGGTGTCGGCGGGTTGGACAGCCTGCCGATCCCGAGCTCGCGATCGATCAGGCGGATCGGCCGATCGCGGCGGGCGATCTTCCAGTTGCCTTCGCCCATGTGGCTGATCAGCACGGAGTCGAGCTCCCAGTCCATCGCGTACATCTCGCTGAAGTGAGCGTCGCCGATCAGCGTCTGCGCGGCGCACATCAGCGATGTCGTGTTCGTGTCGCCCTCGGCCGCATAGCCGTAGCCGTCGGCCATCAGGTCCGAAGCCGCCAGCAACGGCAGCTGCTCGAAGCGCCCGTCGCCACCGATCGAGTCGAAGTGAAACGAGAAGCCGGCGTAGTCGCCGTCGCGCAACATCTGGCGGATCGCCACCTCCAGGCGTGCCGCATACGCGTGCTGCGCGCGCGCGAGCCGCGGGTCGAGCTCTACCACGTCGGCGTGGCGCGCCAGCACCGCGTCGACGTCGGCGTCGGCTACAGCCGAGACGCGCGCGATCAGACCGCCGAGATCCTCGTTGACGATCATCGGCCCGATCCTGCGTAGCAGCGACGGCGCGTCGTAGAGGATGTCGCCCATCCCGTTCATCGGGTACCCGAGCAGCGCGATCCGCGTACGCCGCAGACTGGTCACCGCCTGCGCCGCGCGCGCCCAGTCGTCGAACGCGCTCGCGAATGCCTCCGAGCGCCAGTCGCCGGT
>DASYFZ010000669.1:0-2543 GCA_036000295.1 Solirubrobacteraceae bacterium | reverse complement strand
TACGCCGACCAGCCGGCGAGGATCAGCTTCGGGCGGCACTCGTGCGCGATCCGGTCGACCTCGTCCATGTCGATCAGGCTCGTCTCGCGATCGACGTGGTACGGGATGATCTCGTAGAGCTTCCCGGAGACGTTGATGCGCATCCCGTGGGTGAGGTGGCCGCCGTGCGCGAGCTCCAGTCCCATCATCGAATCGCCGGGATCGAGCAGCGCCTGGTAGACGGCGGTATTGGCTTGCGCGCCTGCGTGCGGCTGGACGTTGGCGTGCTCGGCGCCGAACAGCGACTTTGCGCGGTCGATCGCCAACTGCTCGGCGATGTCGACGAACTCGCAACCGCCGTAGTAGCGCTTGCCCGGATAGCCCTCGGCGTACTTGTTGGTGAGGACCGAGCCCTGGCACTCGAGCACCGAGACCGGGACGAAGTTCTCAGACGCGATCATCTCGAGCGTGTTCTGCTGGCGCTCGAGCTCAAGCGCGAGCACCTCGGCGATCTCCGGGTCGACTTCGGCCAGCGGCCGGTTGAAGAAGTCAGGCGGGAGATCGACGCTCACGAGGCGCGACGATAGCAATCGCGGTGGCCGTCAAGATGGGGCGTCGGCGGCGACGACCGCCAGGTCGCCAGACTCCCAGCAAACCCGCACTTCGAAGCCGGCATCGCGCAGCCACGCGACCTGGTCGGCCAGCGGGCTGGGACGGTCGAATCCGGGCGTCAACGAGGTGGTCGCGTCCGCCGGATCGACCGGCACCACGACGTCGGCGAGCACGAACCGGCCCCCGGGCCGAAGCACAGACCGCACGCGGCCGAACAGGTCGGCCTTCTGCGGGCCATCCAAGTGATGGACGCAGAGCGCACTCGCCACGAGGTCGAACGGACCCTCCGGCAGCGGCTCCTCGATCTCCCCCACCCGCAGATCCACGCGATCGCCAGGCAGGACGGACGCAGCCACACTGAGCATCGAAGCGCTCTCATCGACGCCGACCAGGAACGCCCCCGGATGCGCAGACAGCAGCCGGCGCGCGGTCTCCCCCGTGCCGGTCCCGAGCTCGAGCACCCGCGCCGCGCCGGATCCGCTGGCAAGCGTCAGCTCCTCGTGGAGCCGCGAGTACTCCGGAATGTCGGCGCGGATCATGTCCGCGTACGTGTCGGGGTTGAAGTGGTACTGACCCTCCAGGGCCGGCCCGAGCTCGTCGTAGCCGACGGCGCCCGCGCGAACGACCTCCCAGGAGCCCTCGCTCTCGTACAAACGCAGGTCGACGACCGTCGACGGCGTCCCCGGTAGCTCGCCCC
Organism: Solirubrobacteraceae bacterium; assembly: GCA_036000295.1. GTDB lineage: Bacteria > Actinomycetota > Thermoleophilia > Solirubrobacterales > Solirubrobacteraceae > Palsa-465. The sequence continues at coordinate 1,255 of DASYFZ010000669.1, read as the reverse complement.
CATCGATCACCAGGTCCGCCGAGCGGCGAATGAACTCGGGTACCTCCTCGAGACGGCGCGGATCCGGACCACCCGCGCGGTTGGCGCTCGACTGCAGCACCGGCCAGCGCACGCCCTCCAGCTGCGGCACCACCGGCACCCGCAGCCCGAGCGTCGACGGGTCATCGCCGCAGGCCAGCGGGAAGCGCCCCGCGGGGTTTGGCAGCAGCACGCTCACCCCACCCGGCAGCAGCCGCGACAGAGCTTCGCGAGTCCGCGAGCCCAGCTCGGGCAAAGCCTCCAAAGCGAGCGAGACGTCGAAGAACATCACCGCCGACGGCTTTTCAAAAGACCGCCGCTTCAAGGCATACAGGCGCTGGACGGCGACCTTGTCATCGGGATCGCACGCCAGGCCGTAGACCGTGTCGGCCGGGAACACCGCGACCCCGCCGACCGACATGCATCGTTCGAAGGCCTCCGAGGAGCTCACCGGCGCCCGACGACCACCCGCTCGTGGCCCGCCAGATCGCGCAGGCGCTCCACCGACCCAAAGCCCGCGCCAGAGACCAACGAAACGACGGCATCGGCCTGATCGAAGCCGATCTCCAACGCGACGACCGACACGCCGTCAAGCATCTGCATCAGCCGCCGGATCACGTCGAGCCCGTCGGCACCGGCGAACAATGCCGAGGCGGGCTCCCACTCGGAGATCTCCGGAGGCAGCGATGCTCCCTCCGCCACGTACGGCAGGTTTGCGAGCACCGCGTCGAATCGGAGGTCGAGGCCGGAGAGGAGGTCCCCCACGACAAACGAAGCTGCGAGCCCCAGTCGCGACGCGTTGTCCCGCGCCACCGCGACCGCACCTTTATTCACATCAATTCCGACCACGTCCAGATCAGGCCGCTCGTCCTTCAACGCCAAAGCGACCGCCCCGGATCCCGTGCCCACGTCCGCCACGCGAACCCCAGAAGGCAACGTCAAACCGACCTCGACGAGCAGCTCTGTCTCGGGCCGCGGGATCAGCACCCGCCGGTCGACCGCCAGCGTCAGCCGGCGAAAATCGCGACGCCCGAGGATGTACGCCACCGGCTCTCGCGCGACGCGGCGTTCGATCAGCTGCTCGAAATGGGCAAGCTTCGCCGGGTGGACGGCCGGGGCATCGAGGAACAATCGGGTGCGGTCAACCCCGAGCGCCTCAGCCAGCAACAGCTCGGCGTCGAGCCGGGGCGTGTCGACGCCCGCCGCGGCAAGCGTCGCCGCGCCGCGGGCGACCTCA
>DASYFZ010000666.1:0-8057 GCA_036000295.1 Solirubrobacteraceae bacterium | reverse complement strand
GCCGTGGAGGGCGCCCAGCTCGACTTCGACAACGCGATCGAGGTCGAGGGCCGCTACTTCGTCGACCTCGTGACCAGTCAGGTCGCCAAGAACATGATTCAGGCGTTCTTCTTCGACATGCAGCGCGTCAACGGCGATCGCGACCGTCCCGAGGGGATCGAAACGTTCGCCCCGAAGAAGATCGTCGTGCTCGGCGCGGGCATGATGGGCGCCGCGATCGCCTACGTCTGTGCCAAGGCGGGGCTGGAGGTCGTGCTCAAGGACGTCACGCCGGTCGCCGCCGGGCACGGCAAGCAGTACTCGCAGAAGCTGGTCGAGAAGGCAGTCGCGAGAGGTCGCTCCACCGAGGAGGAAGCGCAGGCGCTGCTTGACCGGATCACGCCGTCCGCCGACCCGGCGGATGCCGCAGGCGCCGAGCTCGTAATCGAGGCAGTCTTCGAGGACCCGACCGTCAAGGCCGAGGTGTTCAAGGAGATCGAGCCGCACCTCGCGCCCGACGCTCTGCTGGGCTCCAACACGTCCACGCTGCCGATCACCGGCCTCGCCGAGAACGTCTCACGCCCCACGGACTTCATCGGACTGCACTTCTTCAGCCCGGTGGACAAGATGCCGCTGCTGGAGATCATCAAGGGCGAGAAGACCTCCGACGAGACGCTGTACCGCGCGCTCGACGTCGCGAAGCTGATCAAGAAGACCCCGATCGTCGTCAACGACAGCCGCGGGTTCTTCACCAGCCGCGTGATCGGGACGTTCATCAACGAGGGCATCGCGATGCTGCTCGAGGGCATCCCGGCGGCGACGATCGAGCAGGCGTCCTCGCAGGCCGGCTATCCGGCGCCGGTGCTCCAGCTGTCCGACGAGCTCAACCTCAAGCTCATGCGCAAGATCCGCGACGCCACCAAGGCGGCTGTCGGCGACGGAGACGGCGGCCCCTGGGCGGGCCACCCGGCCGAGCAGGTCATCGACCGGATGCTCGATGAGTTCGGCCGCCCCGGCAAGCTCGAGGGCGCGGGCTTCTACGAGTACGCCGACGGCAAGCGCGCCGGCTTGTGGAAGGGCTTGCGTGACGCGTTCCCGGTCAAGGGCGACCCGTCGGAGATCTCGCTGCGCGAGCTCGAGGAGCGGATGCTGTTCGTCGAGGCGCTCGAATCGGTCAAGTGCCTGGACGAGCGCGTGATCGAGTCGGTCGCCGACGCGAACATCGGCTCGATCATGGGAATCGGGTTCCCCGCATGGAGCGGCGGTGTGCTCCAGTACATCAACGGCTACCAGCACCCCGAGCATGGGACCGGCCCGGCCGCGTTCGTGGCCCGGACACGCGAGCTCGCCGCCAAGTACGGAGAGCGTTACGAGCCGCCGGCTTCGCTCGTCGAGCTGGCCGAACGCGGCGAGATCTACAGCGACGAGGCAGCTGCGCTGACAGCCGCCTAGCAGCGGGCGTCCGCATGTCGTCTGCTGGTGCCCCTGCCCCGCGGGCCCGCCTGGATCACGACCAGCGCAGGCGCCAGATCCTGGACTGCGCCGCCAGCCTCCTGGCGGCGCGGCCCTACGGCGAGGTCTCGATGGAGGACGTTGCAGCGGCCGCGGGCGTGACCCGCGGCCTGCTGCACCACTACTTCGGGACCAAGCGCGACCTGCACCTGGAGCTGATGCGCGACATGCTGCGCGCGATCCCCGTGCCGGTGCCTGAGTTCGTGCAGGGCGCCACGCCGGACCAGCGCATGGCCGAGAGCGTCGATCGCTGGCTCGACGCGATCTGGCGCAACCGCCGCATGTGGCTCGCCACGCTCGGAGGCGCCGGACTGGGGCGCGATCCCGAGGCCGAGCGGATCTGGGATCGGGCGCGCGACGCCAGCGTCGACAGCATGATCGGGGTGCTCGGATTAGGCCCCGCGACCCTCGCTTCTGACGCGCTGCGGGGGCTGTTGCGGTCATACGCCGCGTTTGCTGAGACGGCCACTCGCGAGTGGCTTGAGCACAAGCGCTTCACGCGCGCGCAGATGCACGCGCTGTTGACCTCAACTTTGGCGGGCCTCGTGACCGAGGTGCTGCCGCTGATCGACCGGAAAGAGGACGCAGTTAGATGACAGTTTCCGAGCCGGGCGCCGCGGGGAAGATCTCCCGCCGGCGTCTGATTGCCGGTGCGGCCGCCGCGGGTGCCGCTGCCGTGGTCCCCTCTTCGGCCGCCGCTGCCGACCGCATCCCGGTCGAGTTCGGCAACGTCGACGCGGTAGTCGTCGGCGCCGGCTTCGCCGGGCTGACCGCGGCCCGCAAGCTGCGACGCGCCGGCCACTCCGTCGTGGTGCTCGAGGCACGCGACCGTGTGGGAGGGCGCGTCTGGAACCACGACCTGGGCGGGGGGGTCGTTTCCGAGCGCGGCGGGACATTCGCAGGCCCGACCCAGGACCGCGTGCTCGCGCTCGCCCGCGAGCTCGGGATCCGCAAGTTCAACACCTACGACAAGGGCGACAACGTCTACGTCGCCGATGGCAAGCGGTCGACCTACAGCGATACCGGCATCACCGGCACCGCGCCCCCGGACCCGCTGATCCTCGGGCAGCTCGCCACGGTTGTTTCGGAGCTGGACGAGATGTCGAAGACGGTGCCCGTCGATGCTCCCTGGAAGGCGCCCAACGCCGCCAAGTGGGACGGGATCACGCTCGAGTCGTTTCTGGACTCGCACAACCCGACCAAGCGGTTCAGCGATCTCGTCGCCGCCTCGACGCGGCCGATCTTCGGCGCCGAGCCGCGCGAGCTGTCGCTGCTGTTCACGCTGTTCTACGTCGCCGCGTCGGGCAACGCGAAGCACCCGGGGACGTTTGAGCGCAACTTCGACACGCGCGGTGGGGCGCAGATGTGGCGGTTCGTCGGCGGCTCCCAGAAGATCGCACTGCGGATGGCCAACCAACTGGGCCATGGCGTCGCGCTGGGCACCCCGGTGCGGCGCATCGTGCAACGACGTCATGACGTAACCGTGCACTCCGACCGGGCGACGCTCCACTGCAAACGGGTGATCGTGGCCATCCCACCGGCGCTCGCCGGGCGGATCGAGTACGACCCCATCCTTCCGTTCGAACGCGACCAGCTCACACAGCGCTACGGCCAGGGGACGCTGACCAAGGCGACGGCGGTCTACGACCGGCCGTTGTGGCGCGAAGCCGGGCTCAACGGGAGCGCGCTCGACCTGTCGGGCCCGGTCAACTTCACCGTTGACGATTCGCCGCCGGACGGCAAGCCGGGCATCGTGTTCGGGTTCATCGGCGGCGACCGGGCTCGCACTTACAACCGGATGTCGGCCGCGAGCCGCCGGGCTGCCGTGCTCGATCAGTTTGCGGCGTTCTTCGGGTCCCGTGCTCACAAGCCGCGAGCGTTCTTCGAGACGAGCTGGTCGGGCGAGCAATGGACGCGCGGATGCCCGGTGGGAATTCCGAGCACCGGGACGCTGCTCGCATACGGGCCGCAGCTCCGCGAGCCGGTTGGCCGGATCCATTGGGCCGGAACGGAGACCTCGACGTTCTGGAACGGGTACATGGACGGCGCCGTGCGCTCGGGCGAGCGCGCCGCGGCCGAGGTGATCGCCCGGCTGTAGTGCCCTGAGGAACCGGCGCATGGCGCGCGAGCCATGTGTACGTTTCCGTTCATGCGAGCGGGAGCGCGCAGTGACAGGGTCCAGCCGACGCGTGGCGTTACGCGCCGCGGGCTCATCGCAGGCGCCGCCGCCACGGGCGCCGCGGCCGCCCTGTGGCCTGCGCGCGCCGACGCCGCGACCGCGACGCCCAGCTCGGCGGACGTCGTGGTCGTCGGCGCCGGCTTCGCCGGGCTCACGGCCGCGCGTCTGATCCAGCGGGCCGGCCGCTCGGTTGTCGTGCTGGAGGCCCGCAACCGCGTCGGCGGCCGTGTCTGGAACCACGACCTCGGGGGCGGAAAGGTCTCGGAGCGCGGCGGCACGTTCGTCGGGCCGACCCAGGACCACCTCATGGCACTCGCCACCCAGCTCGGCGTCGGCACGTTTCCGACCTACGACGACGGCGACGCCGTGTACGTCAACGGCTCAGACCGGATGACCTACAGCGATACGGGGCCGACCGGCAGCGCCCCGCCCGACCCGCTGATCCTGCCCGAGCTCACCGCGGTCGTCGCACTGCTTGACCAGATGTCCACGGAGGTCCCCGTCGACGCCCCGTGGACGGCGCAGAACGCCGAGGACTGGGACAGCCAGACGCTCAAGAGCTGGATCGACAGCCACAGCGCCACGCCGCGCTTCAAGCAGGTCGTGCCGATCGCGACCCGGCCGATCTTCGGCGCTGAGCCGCGCGAGCTGTCGTTGCTGTTCACGCTCTTCTACATCGCCGCGTCGGGCGACGAGAACAACCCCGGGACGTTCGAGCGTAACTTCGACACCCGTAACGGCGCCCAGATGTCGCGGTTCGTCGGCGGCTCGCAGGTGATCGCTTTCAAGATCGCCAAGCAGCTCGGCTCGCGGGTGGTGCTGAGCTCGCCAGTGCGACAGATCACGCAGAGCTCGAGCGGCGTGACCGTCCGCTCCGACCAGGCCACGATCAGCGCCAAGCAGGTGATCGTTGCGATTCCCCCGACGCTCGCGGGGCGGATCGCCTACGACCCGATCCTGCCGTTTCAGCGCGACCAGCTGACGCAACGCTTCGGCCAGGGCACGATGACCAAGGTCGCCGCCGTCTACAAGTCACCGTTCTGGCGCGACGCCGGCCTCAGCGGGATGGCGGTCACGACCGACGGCCCGGTCACCGCGACGTTCGACGACTCGCCTCCGAGCGGCAGCCCTGGCGTGATCTTCGGGTTCGTCGGCGGCGACTGCGCCCGTCAGTACAACGCGATGTCTGCCGCCGCCCGCAAGTCGGCCGTGCTGAACCAGTTCGTCACGTTCTTCGGCTCGCAGGCCGCCAACGCGATCGACTTCTTCGAGACGAGCTGGTCGGGCGAGGAGTGGACCAGAGGCTGCCCGGTCGGCATCCCGAGCCAGGGCACGCTGCTGGCCTACGGTCCGCAGATCCGCCAGCCGGTCGGCCGGATTCACTGGGCCGGAACCGAGACGTCCACGTACTGGAACGGGTACATGGACGGGGCCGTGCGCTCAGGCGAGCGCGCCGCGGCCGAAGCGCTGTCAGAGCTGTAGGGTCCCGTCGCGACCGCGACGAGGAGGCTCTGCACAAGCATGTCCACAGTCCGTGAAGCGACGTTCGAGCTGTTCCGCGCGCACGGGATGACGACGATCTTCGGCAACCCCGGCTCGACAGAGCTACCGATGCTCGCCGACTTCCCAGACGACTTCACCTACGTGCTCGGACTCCAGGAGCTCCCCGTCATGGGGATGGCCGACGGCTTCGCGCAGGCGACCGGCCGGCCCACGCACGTCAACCTGCACACGGCGCCGGGCGTCGGCAACGCCGTCGGCGGCATCTTCAACGCCCAGGCCAACAAGTCGCCACTGGTGATCACCGCCGGCCAGCAGGTGCGCCCGCACATCACGATCGAGGCCAACCTGACCAATCGGGATGCCGTGGTAGGGCCTCAGCCGTACGTCAAGTGGGGCCACGAGCCTCCGCGCGCGCAGGAGGTCCCCGGTGCACTCGCGCGCGCAATTCATCTCGCGTCGCTGCCGCCTCGCGGGCCGGTGTTCGTGTCGATCCCGATGGACGACTGGAACGCCGAGGCCGACGAGGACCGCACCGTCAACGCGATCGGGCGTGCCGTCCGCGGACGCGTAGGCGCAGATCCGAAAGCGCTCGCCGACCTCGCCGACAGGCTCCAGTCGGCCGCCAACCCGGTCCTGATCGCGGGCCCGGACATCGACGCCTCCGGCGGTTGGGACGCTGCGATCGCGCTTGCCGAGCGCCAGCGCCTGCCGGTCTGGGCATCACCGGCGACCGGCGGCAGCAGGATCGGCTTCCCGGAAAACCACCCCCAGTTCCTGGGAGTGCTGCCGCCCGCGATCGGCCCCCTTTCGCAGACGCTCACCGACCACGACCTGCTGCTCGTCGTGGGATCGTCGGTGTTCCCGTACTACCCCTACATACCGGGACCGCTGCTGCCCGAGGGCGCGTCGCTCGTGGCGATCACCAGCGATCCGGGAGAGGCTGCGCGCGCGCCGATGGGGGAGGCGATCGTCGGCGACGTGGCCGGCGCCCTGAGCGCCCTGGTGGCGCTCGTGGGGGAATCGGATCGCCCCGCACCTCAAGCGCGCCCCGCGCCGCCCGATCCGTCGCCGACCTCGCCCGACTCGGGCAGCAGCGACCCGATGAGCGGGTCGGAGGCGATGGCCGCGCTCGCCGACGCCTGGCCGGCTGACGGGATCGCCGTGCTCGAGTCGCCGTCGAGCACGCTGGCGCTGCGCAACCGCCTGCGCCTGTCCAAGCCCGGCAGCTACTACTTCGGCGCCAGCGGCGGACTCGGGTTCGGAATCTCGGCCGCCGTCGGCGTTCAGCTCGCGCAGCCCGGCCGGCCGGTGGTGTGCGTGCTCGGCGAGGGCTCGGCGCAGTACGGGATCACCGCGCTGTGGACGGCGGTTGCCTACAAGGCGCCCGTCACGTTCCTGGTGCTGCGAAACGACGAGTACGGGATCCTCAAGTGGTTCGCCACGCTCGAGCAGGTCGCCGGCGCCCCGGGCCTCGAGCTGCCTGCGCTCGACACGGCGGCGGTCGCGCGCGGCTACGGCGTGCCGAGCGTCGATGCCAACAGCCGCGAGGAGCTGACCGTGGCTCTGGGCGAGGCGATCGCGGCCGATGACGGCCCGCGGCTCGTGCAGGCGCGGGTCGCTGCGGGGATGTGGTTTGAGTAGCCCCGCCGCGATAGCCCCGGTGGCGCACCCCGCCTCGGACCGCGCGCCCGACTGGGTCGCGGCCGGCACGCCGGAGCCGTTGCGGTCACAGCTGGTGGAGTCGCTCGGCGCTGACCGGGTGCTGACGCGGGCGACCGATCTCGTCATGTACGCCTCGGACGCGAGCCCCTACCGGTTGATCCCCCGGGCGGTCGCGATGCCGCGCGACGTCGACGACGTCGTCAAGCTCCTGGCGTTCGCGCGCGAGCGCGGTGTGCCGCTCGTGTTCCGCGCCGGCGGCACCTCGCTCAACGGCCAGGCCCAGACCGATTCGGTGATGGTCGACGTGCGCCGGCACTGGCAACGGGCCAGGGTGCTCGACGACGGCGCCGCGGTCCGCGTCAAGCCCGGGATCGTCGTGGGTCAGGTCAATCGCTTGTTGGCCAGGTACGCGCGGAAGCTCGGACCCGACCCTGCCTCGAGCGACATTGCGTGCGTGGGCGGCGTGATCGCCAACAACTCGGGCGGCATGCGCTGCGGCGTCGTCGCCGACTCCTACCGCACCGTCCGCTCGCTGAAGCTGGTGCTTGCAAACGGCGCGGTGATCGACACGGCCGACGCCGACGCCGAGGAGCAGTTCGCGGCCGCCGCGCCCGAGCTCGCGCGCGGGCTCCTCGAGATCCGCGACGAGCTGCGCGCCGACCGCGAGCTCGCCGAGCGCGTGGCGCGCAAGTTCGAGATCAAGAACACGATGGGCTACCGGCTGTGTGCGTTCCTGGACGCCGACGAGCCGCTCGAGATCTTCAGGCGGCTCGTGATCGGGTCCGAGGGCACGCTCGCGTTCGTCGCCGAGGCGGTGTTCGACACGGTCCCGTTCGGCTCGCACGCGTCGGTCGCGCTCGCCTTCTTCCCCGACCTCGACGCGGCGGCGAGCGCGGTCGGCGATCTGGTTTCGTTTGGCGCGAGCGCGACCGAGCTGATGATCGCGCCGACGCTGATCGCCGCCGCGTACAACATGCCGGGCACGCCGGAGCGCTGGAAGACGCTGCCGCCGGAGGCAGCCGCGCTGCTGGTCGAGTTCCGCGCTACCGAAGCGGGCGAGCTCGATGAGCCCGAGCGCCGCGCGCTCGAGTTCCTCGCGGCCCGCGAGCTCGTCGACGAGGCGCGATTCTCGCGCGATCGCGACGAGATCGAGATGCTGTGGCACGTGCGCGAGGGGATGCAGGGGCTGGTGGCGGCGTTCCGCCCGCCGGGCGTCGCGCTG